>JAJZJJ010000269.1 GCA_021810175.1 Acidobacteriota bacterium
CCGCGCAAAGGGTTCAGCTTCGCGCTCGCAGGAGAGGAACGAGCGGGAGAGACTGGGAAAGCCGCTGGGGCGGGGATTTGGGATTCAATGGACGGTAATTAGATTATCAGGGAGGGAAAAGGATCAATTTTTTCGAAAATATGGAAAAGTGGTTGGCCCGGCAAACATGAATTGCTCAGATTGCCGGGCCAGCGAAATTATTTGCCCCTGACCGCCTGCTGCTGCTGCATGTAAGCGATCTGCCGCTTGATCAGGTCAGCGCCGGCCTTTTCCTGAATATAGACAAGGCTGTTGCGGAGATGCTGGATTGCGCCGGCATAATCGCCTTTGTCGGCGAGAGTAAGGGCCAGCAGCGGTTCCGCATTGGGAGCGGCGTCGTGCTCGGGGTCCATGGCCATTGCTTTTTGGGCCGCGGAGCGAGCGGCTTCGTTCCGGCCCATGTGGAAGTCGGCCTGAGCGCTGTAGTACCAGATGCGCGCAGTGCCGGCGGGATAGAGCTTGAGCGCCGCAGCAGCCCATTTGGCGGTTTCCGGCCAATTGTGCTGTTCGTAATAGATGGCGGCCAGCCAGGTGCAGGGGGGCAAAAACCGCGGATCGATCTGGTGCGCCTTTTTGAAGGAAGCCTCGGCCGTGGGAATGCTGTCGCCGATCTGCAGGCGGCCCAGCAGATACCAGGCTTCGGCGAATTGCGGATCTTTCCTGACCGCTTTTTCCAGCAAACCCTTCGCGGATGCCGGATTGTTATGGAGAAAGGCGTCGTGGGCTTTCTGAAAATATCGGAGGGCGGCGGGCGATGCGGAATTCGTGGTGCTGCTGAAATAGCTGCCCGGCGCCTGCTCGTCTACGGTCAGGACGATGTTGGGAAGGTAGGAAGTATCGCGCAGATACTTTTCCATGAGGACGACCGAGGTGGCGTGATATCCGGCAAGAGGCGCGGTGAGCGAACAGTCCTCGTAATGCTGCGCAATCTGCTGGGTCAGGTTGCCGCCCATGCTATAGATTTTCGGCTCGTTCACCTTGGTGATGGAGAAGTCGCCTGTCGCATTCGTGCGAACGGTACCGGCAATTCTGCCATTGGCGCAGGTGATGGTGACCGTGAGGGGCTGCCAGAGGAGTGGGGTGCCCTGAATGACGACTTTGCCGGAGATGACCCCTCCGCTGATCACGCTGGAGCTGGAATTGGCCATAAACCAGCCGTACCCTCCGTCCTGAAGGGAATCGGGGCGAGTGACGGTGGGATTTTGTGCAAGGAGAGGAAGCGATCCGGCGACGAGAAGGGAGGCGGAAAAGGTGGAGAGGAGGGCCCTGAATTTCATAGACGCACCTGACAATTGTCATCATTATGGCCCAACTCGCGGGGCGATTCCAGGCTATTCTGGAGAGCTATGCGGGCCATCCTTCTTACTTTGGTCATGTTGTTTCCGGTGCTGGCGCGGGCCCAGTACACCCCGCCGAGTCAATTGCTGGGGCGAGCGATAACCGAGCAGCAGCGAGGCGAGCTGCCGGCGGCAATCCGGGATTACCGAGCGGTGCTGGCCGCGCAACCGAAGAATCTTGCCGCGCTGGTCAATCTTGGAGCGGCGCTGGCGCGCAACGGGCAACTGCCGGAAGCGATCACAGAGTACGAAGCGGCGCTGAAGCTGTCTCCGAATATTGAATCGATCCATCTGGATCTTGGGCTTGCGTATCTGAGCGAGAACAATTTGAAAGCGGCACGGGCACAGTTTTCGGCCGCGCACCAGATCAACCCCACCGATGTCCGCGTAGCGATTCTGCTGGGGAATGCGGAAGCTCGAACCGGAGAGGCCCCGGAGGCGGTGGCGATGCTGCAGCCGATGGCGGCGGCGAACGCGGGAAATTCGGATTTCGATTATGTTCTGGGCGAATCTCTTGTCTGGGCCAACGAGCTGAAGCAGGGGGCCGCGCTGCTGGAGAAATCGGCAGCGATGAGCAACAGCGCCGAGTCGTGGATGTTTGCGGGAACGGTAGAACTCAACATGGAGCAGTTCAATGAGGCGCGAAGCGACTTCGATAACGCGATGAAGATCAACTCGCACATTCCGAAGCTTTGCACGATGGACGGGATCGCACACGACAAGGACGACGACGCGAAGGGCGCAGAGCCAGCGTTTCGCGAGGCGCTGCAGCAGGATCCCAACGACTACGAGGCGAATCTCTATCTGGGGTCGATTCTGTACAAGAATCGGCAAATGCCGGAAGCGAAGACGTATCTGGACAAGGCTCTGGCGCTGAAGCCGAAATCGCGGATGGCGCAGTATGAACTGGCGATGTGGGAGAGCACCTCAGGCCATCTGCACGCAGCGGCGACGAGACTGGAAGCCCTGGAGAAGGCAGCTCCCACATGGATCAACCCACACGTGCAGCTGTCCCTGATCTACTACCGGCTGCATCAGCCGGCGGATGGAAAGCGGGAACGGGAGATCGTCGCCAAGTTGCGCGCAGAGCAGCGAAAGACCAACGTGACCAACGCCGGGCTCTATCGCTGAGTTGCGCGGGCTGCGACTGGAACTTCTCTATCTCTTCAACAGATCCACCGGCGCATCCGCGTCGGTAACGCGGAAATAAGCCGCCAGCGATGGGTGTGTGCGCTCGACGGCCTTGTACATTTCCCAGGCGACGCGGCGGTAGGAAAAATGCCCCTGCGGGGCGGACCGCAGTTCGGAGATGTAGAGGGCTTCGGCGAAATCCATTTTGAACAGAGCGCGATTGCGGGTGGCCAGCGGGAGGATGTAACGGGCGGATTCCGGCGCCTCGGGCGCGGGACTGGCCGTGAGCGCGGCGAAAGCGTCATGGGCCGACTGAATGGCCTGCTGGAAGAGCGGCTGAACTCCGGCTTCGGCAATGCCCTCGGGCAGAGCGTATCCATGCAGAGAGGTAAAGCTCTGCAGAATCTGCACGCAGCGGCGGTGGCGGTGCATGTCGCGGAAACCACCGATATCCATGAGGATGTCGAAGCGCAATGCCTGGCCGGCGGAGAACTCGCGCAGCAGCTCATCATGACGGCCGCGATGGCGAAGGCCGAGATCGACAATCTCGTTACGGCGGGCCTCGCTCAGGGTGGCAACGTGGCGGCGAATCTGCCGGTAGGGATAGTGGCACTGGGCGTAGAGCAGGGTGGTCGCCAGCTCCACTTCGAGGGATTCGTGGTCGTCGACAAGGTCAACGAGGGGCGCCGGGTCCGTGGGTTGGCCGGCCATGAGTTCGGCGGCCGCCTGCGCCAGTTCGGCGCGGGTGCGGATCTGGTAATCACTGGATGCGGCGTACTTGACCAGCGTTGGGGCGGTTTTCACCTCGCGGGTGAGCAGAGCGGCAGCGCGTTCGGCAAGGGCGGGATCGAGTGCGGCGATGTCGCGATGGAGGGCAGCGAAATCCTCTCCGTGGACGTTCCAGGCGGGGCCGGCGGCCGCTGCCTGGAGGCGCTCGCCGAGTTGGCGCACTTCCGCGACGGGGCTGGAAAGCAGGCGGGAAACTTGAGTTTCCAGAGTGCGCGCGTTCACGATCTGGCCGAGCGAGGTATTCGTGGCCAAGGGCAGGAGGTAGCGGGCCACGTCAAAGGCGCGGGCGCGGAGGGTCCGGTCGTAGCTTTCCTGCTTCATGTCATCCGGCTTACTGACCTGACGGCGGAGTGAATCGAACACGGCCTCGGAAACGGTTTGATAGGCGGCAAAGAGGTTTTCGACGGTTTGCCCGTAGAGCTGGGCGGAGGTGGCATCGGCGCCGAAGTCGGGCGTGTACCAGGCGCTTTTGCGGAAGTTCTGATAACGAGTGGAGCGTTCCTGGCCGTCCCAGCGCTGTTCGTCCACGAGGACAATGGCCGCGAGCAGCGAGAGGCGTTCGATGGCAAAGGCGACGTGGGCCAGGTCGGCAATGGAGCGGTGGCCGTACTGGAAATAGAAGGTATTGAGGAACTGCTCGGCGCGCTGGCTGCTGATTTCGCGGAGGGATTCCTTCATGGAGAGCGCCGAACGAGAATACTTCGCCATGGCGTAGGCCAGAACTTCAGGATCAGCTCCGTGAACGGCAAAGACTTCGGTCTGGCTGGTGCTGGAGGGATCGGAAGCGGCAGACGGGCTCAGGCGAACAGACGGCGTCTCGGTGGTCGGGGGCATGAAGGAATCCTAAACCCAGGGGCGGAGGATATTCGGCTGGAAAGCTGGAAGGGAAAGCCGGGAGGTGTTTTGCATCGCCATGCGGAAACGCGCGTAACATAGGAGTGTTTTGTTCAACTTCTGCGAGGGGAAAGCCCTCGCAAAGCGGCTCGCACGATGAACAGGATACTTTCCACCACCGAACACCGGCCCTGGCCCATGCCTAAATCGGCGTGGGTGATGACGCAGCGCTGGAACGACCTGCTGTTCGCCCACTGGCCGATACCGGCGGCTGCCATTACGCCGCTGATTCCCGATCAGCTCGCGGTGGATACATTCGACGGCTCGGCGTGGGTGGGGGTGGTGCCGTTCTGGATGGACCAGATCCGCTTTCGGTGGATGCCGCGGATTCCGGGCGCCCCACGATTTCCGGAGCTGAATCTGCGGACGTATGTGCGGGACCGGCATTCGAACCAGCCGGGGGTGTACTTTTTCTCGCTGGATGCGGCCAACCCGTTTGCCGTAGCCACGGCGCGGATGTTCTTCCATCTGCCCTACTACTGGGCACACATGAAGATCGACAAAGGCAGGGAGGAAGACCGCGAGATTCTCTACAGCAGCGAGCGTCTGGTAAGCCGGCCGCACGCCAACTTCAGGGCGCGCTACCGGAGCCTGGGAAAACCGTGCGTGAAGGGCGGGCTGGAGAGCTTTCTGACGGAGCGATATGCCTTGTTTACGACGACCGGCGGAGGAGGCATTGCACGGGTGAATATCCATCACCTGCCGTGGCCTCTGGAAATGGCGGAGGCGGAATTCGAGGTGAACAATCTGCCGAAGGCGCACGGCATTCAGCTGCCGGAGACGAAGCCACTGCTCCAGTACAGCCGCGAGCTGGTGGTGTATGTGTGGGCGCTGGAGCCGCTGCCTTCATGGGCGGCCCACACGGCTGGGACGCCGGTTCCGGCGGGGACGACCTAGGATTCAGATCAGCAGATTTGCCCTGGCGGGGCAGTTCCGGACAAAACTTCGCCTGCTGTAGGCTAATAGCCATGTCCGCATTTGAGGGTAGAACCGCACTGGTAACCGGGGCGTCGCAGGGGATTGGACGCGCCTGCGCTGTGGCGCTGGCACAGGCTGGAGCGCGCGTTGCAATCGCCGCCCGCAACGAATCCAAACTGAACGAAGTGGCGGCCGAGATCGCCGCATTTGGGGGCAGCGCGGCGGTTTTCCGCTGGATCTGGCC
>JAJZJJ010000270.1 GCA_021810175.1 Acidobacteriota bacterium
CGCACGTGTGCAAATGGACCCAGGATAGCGCCCGGGCCGATGTGGGAGTTGGTAATCACGCAGCTCTGGCGCACGGTGACGCGGTCGTCGAGGATGGCGTCTTCGAGCACGGAGAACGAACGGATGCGGCAGTTGCTGCCGATCCGGGTGGCGCCGAGCAACTGGGCATACGGTTCGATGATAGTGTCGGGGCCGACGTCGACGGTAGAGTCAATGACAACCGTGCCAGGGCGCTGGATGACAACGCCGTTGAGCATCAGGCGGCGGGCGATTTCCATGCGCATGGCGCGATCGAGGTCCATCATTTCCGGGATGGTGTTGGCGCCGAGAATCTCCACCGGGTCGGCGGCGTTCATGGCCACGACACGCTCGCCGGCGCGGGAGAGGATGCGAGCCATGTCAGTGAGGTAGAGCTCCTTGTGGGGATTTTCGTCGCTCAGATCGTTGATGAAGTCATACAGGGTTTCGCGCCGGAACGCATAGATTCCGGAGTTGATTTCATGGATTTTTTCCTGGCCGGAGCGGAGGGATTTCTGCTCGACGATGGCGGTGACTTCCGGCTTGCCGGGATGTTTGCGGACAATTCGGCCATAGCCTTCCGGGTGGTCCACGTTGGCGCTCAGGATGGTCATGGCCGGGTGCTCCTGCATGTGAAAGTCACGCAGGGCGATGATGGTTTCGGGCCGGAGCAGGGGAACGTCGCCGGAGAGAACGATGACGTGCTCGTAGCCGCGGGTGGCGCGCTCGGCGCACTGCAGGGCGTGGCCGGTGCCGCACTGCTGCTCCTGCAGGACGAACCGGATTCCGCGCGACTGGACGGATGCCTGCACGTTTTCGGCCTGATGACCGACGATAGCGAAGATGTCATGGGGCGGCACGACCTGGCTGGCGGCGTCGACCACATGCTGCAGGAGCGTTTTGCCACCGATCTGATGCAGCACTTTGGCACGCTTTGATTTGAGGCGTGTTCCCTTCCCTGCTGCGAGAATGACGATTGCGATCTGCATTGCGGCGGAGCCTCCCACTCCTGAAAACGAACCATCCATAAGAGATCAATTGTCGCCCGGCTGGATGCCGGGGCTGCGTAGGTTTGAAACCGCTGACAGCGAAGGGCAACCGCAACTGCTGCAACTCGTGCAGGAGCGAAAAACTGCACGATAGCGGAACTCCAAGGTGCAAAAAGCGCCCCAGGGACATTTACGACCACGCGGGAGCGACTCCCTCAAGACCCACGATACGAGCAAGTCTATGCGGTGTCTATTTGACGCAGCAGAAGCGATCAGGAGAGGTAGCTTTGCCGGCAACGAACGAGCGCGACAAGAATTCCGAGCGCGACAAGGCCCCCGACCGCCGAACTGGCGACAAGAAATGCGGGATTGGCAGGGGCAACGGCAGCGCCCGGAGCAAGACGCGCCGTGAGCATCTGGCTGGCGGCGAACAGGCGCGCCGGGTAGCCCGGAACAAGCAACAGGATGACCGAGAGCAGCGAATAGAGCTGCAGGATGACAGCGAGCAACCATCCGCCGCGCCAGTGGAAGATTAACCCAATGCCAGCGTAGACCATCAGACACGCACAGAGAATCTCGATCAGGAAGGCAGCGGCTCCCGTGGCCACCCAGCCAAACAGAAACATGGGCATGCCGAGCAGCATGAGGACGATCATGCTGGCGCCGCCCAGAAGAAAGAGCACAGCGACAACCCAGACGATGACCTGGGCAAGACCGATGACCTCGTGCTGCCGGCGGTTGGGCAGGATGACGCCGCTGTAGGCGTCCTCGCCCTTGCGGTGGGCCGCCGCCTGCATGAAGGCCGTGCGAACGCTCGCACGATTGAAGTAAATGACCCAGAAAAGCGAAATCGCGGCCAGCACGAAGTAGAAGATGGCTAGACCGACAAAGAGCTCATGCAGCAGCCTGGGCGGAAGACTGGGGCTGGGCAGCGGCATATGCCGCAGAAGCATCATCATTACGGCGGAAAAGCCACAGAAACAGGCGCCGAGCGCAGCGAGAACTATAGTGGCGTAACGCGCCCAGGAACGCATGCGGAAGAGATCGATGGCGACCCAGCAGTAAAACGCGGAGATGACCGCGAAGATGCCTTCGGTCACATACTCCACGTCACGGACGGCAGGCATCGCGGGCATTTGCGCGGAGGGGATCGACATGGTGCCGAGAACGCCGAGGCTGAAGGTGAAGATGCCCAGCAATCCGGAGATGAGCAGAATAACGCCGGCAACAAAGATGCCAATCGGTCTGTGCATGGAACCCTCCCTTGCGGCAACAGCTTAAACCGTTTGCCGGAGCGGCGCACGAAAGTTCTGCGCCGCTTCGGGGTAGCCGAGCCACGCTGACCAAAGATAGCCGGTTCGATATTGATTATCTGTACCCACCCACACCAAAACGGTTGACCACGGCATAGGGGAACAATGTAAGGTGGCGACGAAGGGCCATGAACTCCAACCAAGCGATCCCCGCTCCACAGTATCCTGACCTCCCTTTGATTCGCCGCGCGGCGGTGCTCGGGGCGGGCGTGATGGGTTCGCGGATTGCCGCTCACCTGGCGAACGCGGGAATTCCCGTCCTGCTGCTGGATCGGGTCTTGAATGAGGCAAAGGCAGGCAGTGACCGCGCGCAGCGCAACAGCCTGGCGACGGATGCCATCGCTGCTCTGCTGAAAGGCAGGCCTGCAGCCTTTTTTGTGCCGGAGCGGGCGACGCTGATCGAAGCCGGCAATTTTGAAGATGATCTGGCAAGACTCAAGACCTGCGACTGGATCATCGAAGCTGTCGCCGAGAATCTGGAGATCAAGCAGGCGCTGCTGGAACGCGTTGCACCCCACCTTCACCCCGAAGCACTCATGACGACGAATACCAGCGGGCTGCCGGTAGCGTCCATTGCGGCAAAGCTGGCTCCGGAGCTTCGGCGGCGATGGTTTGGGACGCACTTCTTCAATCCGCCACGCTACATGCGGCTGGCCGAGGTGATTCCGACGCCGGAGGCCGATGGAGAGCGGGTCGCGGCGCTGGCGCGGTTCATCGACCGCAGGCTCGGCAAATCGGTGGTGCTTGCGCGCGATACGCCGAACTTTATCGCCAACCGGATCGGGACCTTTGCGATGCTCGAAGCAGTGCGGCTGATGCAGCTGCAGGGACTGACGATCGAGGAGGTGGATGCGCTGACCGGATCGGCGATTGGCTGGCCCCGGACCGGGACTTTCCGGCTGGCAGACATGGTCGGTATTGACGTGCTGGCGCATGTGGCGGGGAATTTTGCGCGTTTGACGGGCAGTGCGGATGCAGGCCTGCCCGGGTTCATTCGTTCCATGCTGGAGCGCGGATGGATCGGCGACAAGGCCGGGCAGGGCTTCTATAAAAAGGATCTGGGAGCGACGGATCCGAAGCGGAACCGGCTGGTGCTGGACTGGCGGACCCTCGAATACAAGCCCGCGGAACGGCCTGCGTTTCCCTCCGTGGAAATGGCAAAGAATGCCGCGACCACGGCGGAACGGTTGCGGCTGCTGCTGGCCAACGACCCCAGGAAAGACAAGGCTGCGGGATTCCTGTGGCCGCTGCTGACAGGAGTCTGGAATTATGCGGCGGATTGCCTGCCGGAGATTGCCGATTCCGCCGCATCGATCGACCGGGCGATGCGGACCGGCTTCAACTGGGAGCTGGGGCCGTTTGAGATGTGGGATGCCGTAGGCATGGCCGATGTGTGCACCCGGCTGAAGGCCGACGGCGCGCATGTCAGCGCCCAGGCGGAAGCACTGCTGGCGGCTGGCTTTGCCGCCTGGTATCGGGATGAGGCCGGCCGGGCAATGGTCTTTGATCCCACCCAAAAGGCCGAGATACCCGTGCCGCTGCCGGAGGGCTATGCCTCGGCGGCGCTGTTGCGGCGCACGCGCGGCGCGCTCAAGACAAACCCCGGCTGCTCGCTGCTGGACATGGGCGAAGACGTCGCGCTGCTGGCGCTGCACTCGCCGAAAAATGCAATCGGCACGGACATTGTTTCGCTGGTCACCGAGGCGCTGCATCCGGATGGGCGCTGGGTAAAGGATTTTCGCGGGTTTGTGATTTCGGGCGACAGCAGCGACTTTGCCGTGGGCGCAAACCTGATGCAACTGCTGCTGGCGATGCAGGAAGGCGAGTGGGACGAGGTCGACCTGGCGATTCGCGGCTTCCAGGGGATGACCCAGGCCATCAAGTTCTGCCCGCGGCCAGTCGTGGCGGCGCCGTTCGGGATGTGCCTGGGCGGCGGCACGGAGATGAGCCTGCACGCCGCGCGGCGGCAACCCCACGCTGAGCTTTACATGGGGCTGGTGGAGGTGGGTGTCGGACTGATTCCGGGCGGAGGCGGCACCAAGGAAATGGCGCTGCGCGCCTTTGACGCGGCCCGGGCTGCGTCCAGGATTTCGCCCGCAGATGCCCCGGCACGGTTTGCGCTTTCGCTGGAATACCAGGATGCGCTGCGAACCGCGTTTGAAACCATCGCCATGGCGAAGGTATCTACTTCGGCAGAGGAGGCACGAAAACTGGGCCTGCTGGCTGCGCCCGACCACATTACAATGAATCGCGAACGGGTACTGATGGAAGCTCGCGACACGGCGGTTGCCATGGCGGAAGCTGGTTATTCAGCTCCGGAAATGAGAACGATTCCGGCCGGGGGCGATGCGGCGCTGGCCAATCTGAAACTCGGAATTCACATGATGCGCCGCGGGGAGTACATCAGCGACCACGACGTAAAAGTGGCCACCGGCGCGGCACATATTCTTTGCGGAAACACACTTACGCCTGGATCTCCTGTTGGTGAGGACTATCTGCTGAATCTGGAGCGCGAGGCTTTTTTGTCGCTTTGTGGAGAACAGAAGACGCAGGAGCGAATTCGCTATACCCTGAAAACGGGTAAGCCTTTGCGGAATTGAGGAATATACATGCCAGCGCTCGAGTTGCACGTCGCCAGAATTCGACCGGCCAGCAGCAAACTGCGAACTCTGATTGAGAAACCCGATGCGGTGATCCTGCGCCGGAATCACTGCGACATGGAACTGCACAGCTACGCGCTGCGGAGCCGGGTGCGGATCAACGCCGTGCTCGCAGTGGATGTAACCCGCCCTCCGGAGCACGATGGCGCGGACGACTTCAGCGAGCAGTTCTGCAAAGGATTGGAACTGTGGGTCAGGACTGCCAGCGGACCGATACGGGTTTATGTGGATGAAGAGGAGATTGCGGGCGCGCTGACCATGTTTGAGGCATACTCCCGGGTGGAGAATTTTCAGCAGGCCTTCAGCAAGCTGCATCGGCGCGAAATCGGGGTGACCTACAACTTCCGGGAGGGGATGGA
>JAJZJJ010000271.1 GCA_021810175.1 Acidobacteriota bacterium
CGGCATCGAGATTCCCTCGCCGCTCGCATCCGACTCCTTCTATGAAATTCGCGACGTTCCCCACGGCCAGGTCCGCGAGAACTGGTATCACTCCAGCGTCACCGGCACATGGCGCAGAATCTTCGTCTACACCCCGCCCGGCTACGACCACCACCAGAAGATGCGCTATCCCGTCCTCTACCTCCAGCACGGAGCCGGCGAGGACGAAACCGGCTGGACCAAACAGGGCCGCGCTCAGTTCATCATGGACAACCTCATCGCCTCCGGAGAAGCGAAGCCCATGATCGTGGTCATGGCCAATGGCTACGCCAAACGCGCCGGCACTCCGCTGCCCGATGTCAGCAAGGGCGGCCGCGCCGCCTTCTTCGCCCAAATGAACGTCCTCATCGGCGGCTTCCCCGACGACCTCACAAAGGTAATCATTCCCTTCGTCGACACAAACTACCGCACCCTCACCGACCGCAACCATCGCGCCATGGCCGGCCTTTCCATGGGCGGCATGCAGACCTTTGAAATCACCCTCACCCACCTCGACATGTTCTCCTGGATCGGAGGCTTCAGTGGCGCGCCCTTCTTCTTCGGCCCTCAGAAGTTCGACGCCAAAACCTCCTTTGGCGGAGTCTTCGCCGATCCCGCCGCCTTCGCCAAACGCGTCCATCTCGTCTGGCTCGGCGCCGGTACCACGGAAATGCCCATGATCCACCGCGCCGTCGTCGGATTCCACGAAGACCTCGTCCAGGCGGGCATCAAACACGTCTTCTACCAGTCGCCCGGCACCGCCCACGAATGGCTCACCTGGCGAAGAGACCTCAATAACTTCGCTCCCCGCCTCTTCCGCGCCTAACCCACGCCAACACCACCACGTTCAGCCATTCACAGAAAACCGTGGATGGCTGAACCGAACCAGCACCGATCCATCCAGAAGGAGGCTTCGGCGAGATGGCGGGCCACAGCGACGACGGCGCGGCCGTGTCCTTTGGCCGGTTGCAGCCGCTGGTAGAGTCTGCCGATGTGCGATTCGCGATAGGCTTGAGGCGCACCGCGCAGGTGGCTGCTTCGACGAAGCCCCACTTGAGATACCCTTCAGTTCGCGCTCACACGCGAGGCCACCATCTTCCACTGGCCGCCGTCGTAGAACAACAATCCGAAGGCATGGACCGTCGAGCCGCTGGCGATGGAGGAACCTCCCGCCACCGTCGTCCCCGTCTGCTGGTAAACCGTCACCGAACTCGCTCCCGTCAGGGTTGTGAAAGCGCAGTCGCCGGGCAGTGTGAGAGTGAAACTCCCTGACCCTCCGCTCTGTATCGCGCTGGCCACCGTGCCCGTCAGCCCCTGCGGCTCCAGTTCGAGAGTCGATGCTGTGATCGTCCCCGCCATCATGCCCGACCCCATGCCGCCGCCGCCCATCATCCCTCCGCCGCCCGCCATCATGCCCCCCGAGCTGATCGGCATCACGCTCTGGCCGGCATACAAATGGCTGGCGTCAAAGACCGGCGTGAACGGCAATCCCGACACATCCACGTCATCCTCGTCGATCCGATACGCTGTGCTGCCCGTCAGATCGACGGTCGCTCCCTGGGCAAGATACGAGGACATCATTCCCGCCCCGACGCCGTTCTGCATCACCAGCGTAATTTCGCTCACCGGCGATCCCGTCACCGCGGTGACCATGCCTCCGCCCATCATCCCGCCCGCCCCGGTCATCGACTGCACCCGCGTCGCCAGCAGCGACCCGTCCGGCTGCAGCGTGGCATCGACGATGGCCAGCATCCCGCTCGACATGCCGCTCATGCTCGTGCCGTCAAATACCGTCGATGGCCCCGTGGCAAAGGTGAAACTCTGCGCGGCCTCCATCGGAGCCATCACGAACGTGCTGCCCGACACGCTGGAGATCGAACCCATCATCTGCTGGATGCCGCCGTCGGAAAAGTCCATCGGGTTTCCCGAACCCTGCGCCCCGGCGCTGACATCGAAGACCGGATTCATGCTGAGCGTGCCGTTATTGCTCGTCACGGACTTGGCCAGATTCAGATCGAACCCCATAGCCATCGGTGTCGAACCTACCGTGACAGGAGCACTGAAGGTCACACTCCCCGTCATCGGCCCGGACAGCGTTTGCTGCACCAGCGTCTTCGTCGCGGGATCCATATAGGTCACCGTGGCGGACCCCAGCGTCACCGTCGCCCCCGTGTAGGTTCCCTGCGGCGCCGAAATCATGGCCAGCGGCTGCATGGTGCCCATCAGGTGCATCATCTCCATCGGCACCGCCGACGATGACGTCACGCTCACCGATCCGTTGCTGCCGGTGAGCGACATCGAGCTGATGTTCATCGAAAACGCCAGCATCCAGTCCGCCGGCGAGTCCCCCATGTTGATCTGCACCGCGGTTTTGGCTGCCGGTGCGGGAGTAGTCGTCGTCCCCGGCCCCGCCGACGAATTGCTTCCCCCTCCGCAGGCGGTCAAAACACCCGTCAGCACCAGCGCGCAAAGCACGCGGCTCCTGGGAAAGAGGCTCAATGCGCGCCCTGGCATCCGGCGCATCTGCGTATAGCTGCGATTCATCCGCGTTCTCCTGAGGAAGACGGTACCCAGACGCGCAGCTCCCGAAAAGTCCCTCGGGCACGCTCTCTGCTCTGTCTCTTCTCCTCATGGAACGACGTGGAATCGTCCGCTGTATGTGACGCGAATCACGCCCCGCCATCGCCCGCGATATCGGCAAGCACACAGGGAGCAAGCAGTCGTCCCACCCGCTCCCGCCCGCCTCAGCGCCCCATCGGAATCTGCACCGACGCCCCATACGTATGCGTCCGCTGCGACGCGATCGGCATCGCCGACTGCAGAATCCTCGTCGCCACACTCTTCTTTCTGCCTCGATAAAGCGACCGGTGATCCAGAATGTACGACCCCGTCAGAAAGCCGATCGTCTGCCCCACCACCACATCGGAAGGAAAGTGCGCATTCGCCAGAATCCGCGAAATCCCGATCGTTTCCGCGAACCCGTAAGCGGGAATCGCGACATACCAGTGCGGATACTCGCCCGCCACCACCCGCGCCAGCGCCATTGACGACGTTGCGTGGTCCGACGGAAACGACGAATCCCAATGCCAGCTTCCCGTGCCATTCGTCCAGAAATCGCCCTGGCGGTTGCCCTGTAGCGGCCGCTCGCGATTCGTCACCAGCTTCGTCGCCAGCGTCACCGTTCCCGCATCGATCACCGCCTCGGCTCCCAGCCGTCCCGTCTCCGCCAGCTTCGGATTGTGCCTGGCCAGTCCCGCGAAATACATCGCCGCGCCCCATCCGCCGCTCGCATAGAACGATCCGAAATCCGAAATCGTCGTGGCGGTATTTTCCCGGCTCTTGCTGTACCCCTCGGCTTCTTCCGCGTTCGTGTCGTACGCAAAGGCCAGCCCCGTAGCCGCGCCAATCGGCATCATCCAGTACGCGTCCTTCGGCTTCACGCGCAGAGGACTGGTAAAGATGCCCTTGTCGTCCTGCGCCAGGTCGCCGATGCAGCGCCCCAGGTGGGTGATCCCGCAAATCGTCTGCGTTTTCGCTGCCCCACTCCCCGTCGGCGAAGGCAATGGGTATCCGGCAGTCGGCCCCCCCATCCCCGCCGCATCCGCCACCATCGGCGCTTCGGCGGAATCGCGATGACCAGCATTTGCGGACGACTGCGCACGCGCCGTCCGCATCGTCACCGCACAACACAGCAGCAATAAGAAAAAGAGCATTCCTGACTTTCGGCGCTTTGCCAGGCTGGGGAGGGTTTGTCTCAAAACAGGCATCCATTTACCTTTCGAAAATTTCTCAACTCGCTCGATCACGGCATGACGGAAGCAATCCTCATCCCGGGCACAATTCCCCGGACGCCCATCGGCTCCTCTTTCACTCGACAGAACGCGCGGCATCCTCGGCCAACTGGATTTCCCTCCGCAAGCTGCTCCGCTTGGACCTCATGCCCCGAAGCCGCTCCACCCTTGGTCACGCCTCATATCAGAATGCTCAGAATATCCTGGCGCGCCGCAATCCTTCAGCATCGATTCCCCAAAACAGCCACGACAGCCCATGACCATCCAGGTTCATCAGCCGCCCCCGCGCACAGCACCGCCGGCTCCGCCATGGACCGACCCAATACCGACCCCTGCGCGCGGACACCGGCGTTTGCCGTTCACGCCGCCCCGCTGATCGCGTATATTTCCGCACATGGCTGAGCGTCGTCAACCAGTCGGGCGGCTGGCAGGAATCCTACGTCTACGCCGGCGGCAAGCTGCTGGCCTACTACACCAGCGCCGGAACCGACTTCATGCTGACGGACTGGCTGGGGACCAAGCGGGCGGTGGTGGGAGCCGACGGCCAGCTCTCCAGCGCCTGGTGCAGCCTGCCCTTCGGCAACCATCTGCAGCAGTGCGGCGGCAGCGGCACGGATCCCTCCGACATCCACTTCACCGGCAAGGAGCGCGACGCCGAGACCGGCAACGACTACTTCGGCGCCCGCTACTACGCCTCCACCATGGGCCGCTTCCTCTCGCCCGACTGGAGCGCCAAAGTCGAGCCCGTCCCCTACGCCAAACTGGATCCGGGTGTCCCATAGCTGCTCGGGGCTGGTAGATACGGGAAACCACGATCCCCATCCCAGCCCCACCCAAATGCTGCGAAGCCGCACAGCGGTATAGGCCCCAGGATTGAGCCTGGGGTTAAAAAGTCGGCGCTTTCCTGCCAGAGGCATCCGCGCTGAGCCTCTGTTTTGAGGGGCACGGCTTCAGCCGTGCCGTTAAAGCCGCGCCGCAGGCGCTTCCCTCCTGCCGGAGGCTTCGGCGCAGTTCGCAGAACGCAGCCGAAATCACCTCTGCCGGGTTCGCCCCGCGAATCCCTTCCATTGCTTTTCGCGTCGCGCCGCTCCACCCCGAGCCGCTGTCAAGCCTTACCAAAGTTTAGTTGCTGATTCCAAGCCACTTCCACCACAACTTTCCCGAATTTCAATTCCCCAAAACTGCTATTCTGGATATAGCTGGAAAAACAGAAAAGGTCCGCCCCGCGCGGGCCTTTTTCCTTTTTCCCGACAGAAAAGAACCTCGAGACAGCCTGCCCCGCCTCTGCCAGCGGTTGGCAGAGGTGAGGCGCAGCTAACCTATTCAGAATCATATAAATACGCATCTATAACAAAACAAAGGGCCACAATAACCACCTTAGAATCATATGCTTACCGTACACACCAGTACCGACCAAGCCACTATGCCCTTTAGATTCATATGCATGGAGGAGAATGCCAAAACCCCGGGGGGGGATCCCACCACCCTCAGCCGGCCACCCCGGCTGCCCCATCTCCCGGCAGTTGG
>JAJZJJ010000272.1 GCA_021810175.1 Acidobacteriota bacterium
TGAGGCGATGACGATCATCGAGCAGCGGCATCCGGAGGCAAAGCTGCTGATCGTGGGAGACGGTCCGCTGCAGGAAACACTGCGGCTGCAGGCGCGCAGCAAGCTCCGGCACTGCACCTTCCTGGGGGCGCAGCCGTCGTCGGTGGTTCGGGATCTAATGCACCGGGCGAGCCTGCTGGCGGCGACGAGCGTGGTGGCGCCTTCGGGAGACACGGAGGGCCTGCCGATTGTGCTGTGCGAGGCGCAGGCCATCGGGTTGCCGATTGCCGCCTTTGAAGGCCCCGGTGTGGCCGAGGCGGTGGACGCGGAGACGGCGCTGCTGGCTCCATCCGGCGACCACGCGGCGCTGGCGGATGCCATTTCCGCTATTCTGAAGGACGACGATCTGGCCGGAAGGCTGGCGGCGGCGGGGCGAAAGCGCGCGGAGCAGCACTTCAGCCTGACCACGCAGACAGCGCGGCTGGAGGAAACCTACGACGAGCTGCTGCGATGAAGGAAGAATCCCTGCGCCAGGGATCGATGTGGATGATCTCGGGGCAGGGGTTCTCAGCCGCGGCGCGAGCCGTGTATCTCGTGCTGATCGTGCGGTCGCTGGGCAGCGGCGAGTACGGCGCCTTTGCCGGAGTGGCCGCACTGGTGGCGGTGCTGAGCCAGTTCTCCACACTGGGCATGGAGATGATCCTGGTGCGGAACATCAGCCGGGATCGGACTTCGTTTGCGCGGACATGGGGCCAGTCGCTGACGGTTCTGGCGGTGGGCTTCGCCGGGCTGCTGGGGGCGGCGATGCTGGCGGCGCACTTTCTGCTGCGGCCGGAATTGCGAACGCTGGTGCCGTGGATTGTGTTGTCGGACGGGCTGCTGGGCAAGCTGGTGCAACTGGCGGGACGCGCTTTTCAGGGCGCGGGACAGCTGCGGTGGACAGCGCGGCTGACGGCGCTGATGAACCTGTGCCGGACGGCCGCGGCCGGAGCGGTGTGGGGCTGGGCGCGGGCGGAACATACGCAGCTGACGGCGTACTTCTGGGTCCACGTGTACTGGATCGCGACGCTGGCCGTGGCGGCTGTGGCGGCCTGGGTGGTGACCGGACAGCTGGGATGGCCGCAGTTTGAACGGATCGGGTGCGGGGATCTGACGGAGGGGCTGAGCTTTTCCCTCTCCAGTTCTTCTATTTCCATCTACAACGACATCGACAAGACGTTTCTGATCAGCCTGGGCGCGGCAAGCGTGACGGGCATCTATACGGCGGCGTACCGCGTGGTGGATGCGGCGACGACGCCGATTTTCAGCGTCTATGCGGCGGCGACTCCTCGGTTTTTCCGGGCCGGGGAGAAGGGAGTGCAGCAGGCTGCGGCGTTTTCACGGAAGACCATTGCGAAGACGCTGCCGTATGCGGTGCTGGCCTCCGCAGCGATGTGGCTGGGGGCGCCGCTGCTGCCGCTGGTGTTTGGCGCTTCGTTCCGGGAGTCGGTGGCGGCGCTGCGCTGGCTCAGTCTGCTGCCGGTGCTGCGGGCGCTGCACTATGGATGGGGGACGGCGATCACGGGATCGGCTTCGCAGTGGAACCGCACGGCGACGCAGTTTGCCGCGGCGCTGCTGAATGTGGTGCTGGACGTGGCGCTGATCCCGCGCTGGTCGTGGCGGGGAGCGGCCGCGGCCAGTCTGGCGACGGATGGCGCGCTGGCGCTGTTCAGCTATCTGGTGCTGCAACGGCTGCTGCAGAGGGAAGCCGCCGCTCAGTCTGTGGGCGGAGCGGAGCCGGCGACGGAAAGCTCGCGCAGCAGGAATGCGTAGTCGAGGGCGGTTTCCCTGAGGTAGTCGTAGCGGCCTGAGGCTCCGCCGTGGCCGGCGGTGAGATTGGTGTGCAGCAGCAGATGGTGGGGGCCAGTGTTGAGGGTGCGCAGTTTCGCCACGTATTTGGCGGGCTCCCAGTACATCACCTGGCTGTCGTGCAGGGAGGTTTTCACCAGCATGGCGGGATAGACTTTGGCGGCCAGGTTGTCATAGGGCGAGTAGCTCAGCATGTACTCGAAGGCGGCTTTCTGGTTGGGATCGCCCCACTCCTCGTATTCAGGAACGGTGAGTGGGAGCGTCGGATCGAGCATGGTGTTCATCACGTCGACAAAGGGCACATGCGAGATGATGGCGCGGAAGAGGTCGGGGCGGAGGTTGGCGATGGCGCCCATCAGCAGGCCGCCGGCGCTGCCGCCTTCCGCGGCCACACGGGCGGGATTGCCGTAGCCGTGGGCGACGAGGTATTCGGTGACGGCAATGAAGTCGGTGAAGGTGTTGCGCTTGTGCATGAGGCGGCCGGCATCGTGCCAGGCCTTGCCCATGTCTCCGCCGCCGCGGATGTGCGCGTAGGCGAGGACGAATCCGCGGTCGAGCAGGCTGAGGCGATTGCTGTTGAATCCGACAGGAAGCGAGTAGCCGTAGGAGCCGTAGCCGTAGATCCAGAGGGGATTTTCGCCGGGCGTGCGCCGGTCTTTGCGCCAGACGAGCGAGACGGGGACTTCGACGCCATCGGCAGCGGGGACGAAGATGCGCTCGGATTCGTAGAGAGTGCGGTCGAAGACGCCGGGCACTTCGAGCTGCTTCAGCAGCGTCGATTCGCCGGTGGCGAAGTCGTACTCGAAGACGGAGCTGGGCGTGACCAGCGATTGGTAACTGTAGCGGTACTTTGTTGTGTCGAAGACGCGGTTGACGTGCGAGCCCACGCTGTAGACGGGCTCAGGAAAGGCGATTGCGCGGCCTTCGCCGAGTTCTGGGCCGCGCCCGGAGAAGGGAAGCACGGTGACCCGCTGCAGGCCGCGCACGCGCTCCCATGCAACGGCATGGCCGGCGAAGAGGTCCACTTCTTCGAGCATGGCCTCAGGGCGGTGGGGGATCAGCTCGGTCCAGTGTTCGCGGCCGGGGTTTTCAAGGGGAGCGGTGACAAGGCGGAAGTTGCGGCCGGTATCGTTGACGCGGATGTAGAGGCGGCCATAGCGGATATCCGCGTAATACTCGATCTCGTCGCGGCGCGGCTCGATGAGGGTCCACGCGCCGGTGGGATTGGCGGCGGAGAGGAAATACTCTTCGGTGGTGGTGTGGCTGGCGGATTCGAGGATGAGGTATTCGCCGTCGCGGGTGCGGCCGGCGCCGATGTTGAAGCGTTCGTCCTTTTCCTCGAAGATCAGCTCGTCCTGGGTGTGCTGGGTGCCGAGGAGATGCCGGAAGAGCTGGTACTGCCGCTTCTGCTCCTCGTCTTCCACGGTGTAGAAGAGGGTGCGGTTGTCGGCGGCCCAGACGACGGAGCCGACGCGCTCGACGAGCTCCGGCAGAACCTGCCCAGTGCGAAGATCCTTGACGTAGAGGGTGTACTGGCGGAAGCCGCGATTGTCGCAGGAGTATGCCAGCAGCTGGCCGTCGTCGGAGACGGACATGGCGCCGAGGGCCATGAAGCTTTGGCCTTCGGCCAGGGCGTTCACATCCAGCACGATCTCTTCCTCGCCCTGGGGCTCCTGTTGTGTGCCGCGTTTGCGGCAGAAGATCGGGTACTGACGGCCTTCTTCGGTGCGCGAGTAGTACCAGAAGCCGCGGTCGGGGAAGGGAACGGAGACGTCGGTTTCTTTGATGTGGCTGAGCATCTCGTCATAGAGCTGTTTCTGCAGTTCTTCTGTGCCGGCAAGGACAGCCGCGGTGTAGGCATTTTCCGCTTCGAGATACTGGAGGACTTCAGGGCTTTCCTTTTCGCGGAGCCAGGCGTAGTCGTCGGTCAGCGTGTGGCCGTGGAGGGTCGTTTCCGTGTGTCTGGGGGTGGCAACAGGCGGCTGAAGGGCGGGAGTCTGCTCCGGCATGGTGGGTTTTCCTTGAAGGGAATTCGGCGGAGAGCGCCGTACAACGGCCCCGGGACCCGGAGCCTGGAAGGGTGATGCCGTGGCTGCCGGCTGGCGTTGGCAGAGCGCCGGCCGGCAGCGATGAATCGAGCGAGGCCTTACTTCTGGTTGGCCTCGGCTTCGGCCTGGTCGAGCATGGTGTACAGCTTGTTGAAGTTCATGACCTGCTTGTAGCTGTGATTGGTGACGACAAAGGCGGTTGGGGTTTCGTGGATGCCCATGCGGTCGCCCAAGGCCATGTCGGCCCGGACCTCGGCGGTCAGCTTGCCCTGGGGATCGATGGCGAAGGGAAGCTGCAGGCCGTGCTGCTGGGCGAATTTGCGGGTGAAGGCGAGCAGGTCGGCCTTGGTTTCGATGTTCGGCTGGTAGGCGAAAACCGCGTTGCGGTACTCGTTGCCGAGGTCCTTCGACTTCTGATCGAACCAGCGGGCATTGACGGCGGCCTGGAAGCTCCAGTTATGCATGGGAAGGGGGAAGTCGTGGCGCACCCAGGCGCAGTGGTACTGCTTCACGGCGCGCATGATGACAGGATTCTCTTCCCGGCACATGGGACATTCGAGATCGGCAAACTCGACGATGGCCACCTTGTAGCCGGGCGGCGGATGCAGCGCGGAGGTGTCCTGGGGGTGAAGCGGAGCTTCCTGGGCGTGCGCTCCCAGAGCGATGAAAATCATCGCCATGCAGACTACGAGCTTTCTGTGGATGGCTGCCATGTTCATTCGTGTACCGTTTTCCGCGGGTTCCGGGCGCCTTCGGGCGCGCCAGCCGGGACGGCTCAGATCCTTCCGGATGAGATTGCGTGCAGGCGATGGAGATACCGAATTCCGTTTCGCGGCCGCGTATAAGAATTGGACACGATCCAGGCGGAAAATGGAAGCGCGACCGGGGGCAGGCGCTGATTCGGCGATCTTTGCGGGCGGGCCGGAGGCATGGTGCGCGACAACCCCGCGGGGCTGGGGGCAGCCGGTTGGCTTCGCGGGGCGGCGGCTCTTTTCGGTCGTGCTGCTAATCTTGGAATATGGACCTTTTATCGCCTGAGAAGCCTGTTGTGGTGCAAGTTCGCGGCATTCTGTTCGACATGGACGGGGTGCTGGTGAGCTCACTGGGCTCGGTGGAGCGAACGTGGGAGAAGTGGGCGCTGGCGCGGGGAATCGACCCGGCGCTGGCAATCCGGACCGCGCACGGCTGCCGAGCCATTGAGACGGTGCGCAGGCTCCGGCCGGATCTGGACGATCTGCGCGAGCTGGAGTGGATTGAGGAGATGGAAGTTGCCGACAACGTCGGGCTGGAGATGCTGGCCGGGGTTCGGCCCATCCTGGAGGCGCTGCCGGAGAAGTACTGGACGGTGGTGACGTCGGCGACGGAGCGGCTGGCGCGGAGCCGGATGGCGCATGGCGGAGTACCGGCGCCCCAGCGGCTGATTGCAGCCGAGATGGTCACGCACGGCAAGCCGCATCCG
>JAJZJJ010000273.1 GCA_021810175.1 Acidobacteriota bacterium
CTTCTGCGACAGCTCGGCGAAGCAGATCGTCACCATGCTGCTGAGCGAGGCCGCGCAGGCCGGTGTGCGCATCCGCACCGGCGTCACCATTCGCGAAGTGCGGCGGCTGGAGGGTGCGGAGAGCCCTTTCCTCCTTCGCACCGAGACCGCGCAGATTCGCGCCCGCTCTCTCGTTGTCGCGACCGGCGGCTTATCGATCCCAAAGATGGGAGCCACCGCATTCGGTTATGAAGTCGCGCGGCAGTTCGGCGTGCCGGTGCGCGAATGCCGCCCGGCCCTGGTTCCGCTCACCCTCAGCGACGAGGATCTGGCGCAGTACGCCAGTCTCGCGGGCGTCTCCGCGGAGGTGACCGCGGCCACAGGCAAACAACGCTTTCGCGAGAAGCTGCTGTTCACCCATCGCGGCCTGAGCGGACCGGCGGTGCTGCAGATTTCCTCCTACTGGAACGGCGAGGAGGCGGTGACCGTGGACTGGGGCCCGGGGCAGAACTTTCTTACTCCCCTCCTCGAGCCTGGCGCCAGGCGGGATGAAGCTGCGGCGCGCGCGGCCCTGCGAGCCAAACTTCCGGTCAGGCTGGCGGATCGCCTGCTCGAAACCGCAATCGCTGCCCCGGCCAAAGGACGCTGGACGAATCGCGGCATCGAGGAACTCGAACAGCGGCTGCACGGCTGGGCATTCGCGCCATCTGGAACCGAAGGCTACGACAAGGCCGAGGTGACCGCCGGAGGCGTCAGCACGGAGGCGCTCTCGGCGCAAACTATGGAGTGCCGCACAGTTCCCGGGCTCTACTTCATCGGCGAAGTCGTGGATGTCACCGGTCAGCTCGGCGGATTCAACTTCCAGTGGGCCTGGGCCTCGGGCGCAGCGGCCGGACGAGCGCTGTAGCCGCCCGACAGACTGCCGGATCCAGGCAGCCTTCGGCCCGAGTTATAAGTGGAGGATGTCCGCCACATGACCCAAATATAACTTCCCTTCCGAAACCAATGCTGTATCATCGCTCGTTCGGCTGATATTCCTTCCCCGCGATGAGCCGGCCATGCGCTGTGCGGGGCCGGAAAATCCGACCGCCACAAATGGAGGAACCATGCGCCGCCTCACGTTGATGATTGTTATCGGCTTCCTTTGCGCGAAGATCCCCGCCATCGGACAGAGTGCTCCGGGTTACCGCAAGGGAACGATTCAGTCCGCGGGCAGCCACACCTTGAAAGTCAGCGGAAATGGCCTGGAGGTGTGGATCGGCCGCTGCGGCGACCTTCAGCCAGGTGAGTCCGTCGAGTTTTCCGTCGATCACGGCAAAGCCTATATCCAGGGCAGCCATGGAACCCAGCACACCTGCGCCATCTCGCGGATGGAAACAATACCGAGCGGCGCCGCCTCGCTCTACCAGCCCGGAGAAATTCTCGGCTACATGATCCGCCGGGACACAGTGGAATCGACCACGCGCTGGGCGAAAGTATATGAGCTCCGCGGGTCGAAGTTCATGTATCTCATCGATTACTGCGGAGCCTTTCAGGCCGGTAAGTTCCTGCCCGGGGAACACGTGCAGTTCCGCGTAGCCCCGGAAGAAGACCGGCTCTACGTCCGTCACGGCACCGAAAAGTCCTGGAGCTGCCGGCTGGAAGGAATGCGCCTCCGAGGGACAAAGGACCATCCCGCGGCCCGCGGCTGGTGGTAACCCTGCTCTAACTCAGCGGACCAGCCCCGTGTTTTCGAGTCGGCCCCCTCAGCACCCAAACTGCCGCAGATGATGGTCGAGGTGCTTCCAGCCCAACGCCCACCATTGCCGGACCGTCAGCGGCCCGAGCAGCGGATGACCTGTTCCCGGCTCGATCTGCGCAGCGGCCGCCCGTTCCATCAGCCCGATCAGCCGCTGCCGCTCCGCCTCGAAATCCTCCGGCTGCGTAACCAGAAACTCCTTCGGCGAACGCGCGTCCTTCGGGAATGGAACCACATAGATCACCAGATGCTTCAGCGGAAAATGCCGGAACACCCGCGGCCCCATCTCTCCGCCCGGCAGATCGCCCAGCGCCACGGCTACCGAATCGCCCACATGCGCCAGCATCCGCGTCGCATCCAGCTGGCCCCACCGCGGCTGCGCGTCCGGCCGCAGATACCGGAGCCGCCGCAGCAGCGCGCTGCGGTCCTGCTCATTGCCCAGCGATCTCATCTCGACGGCATTCTATCCGGTTCCGCGGCTTCCCTGCGGACACCCCATCAGTCCAGCCGCACCAGAAACGCGCTGCCCTGGCTCGGCCTCAGTCGATCCGCAATCTCCACCGCCAGCCGCCGGTTGTCGTGTGCCGGATTGATGCGCACCCAGTAGCCCGTCGGCCCGTGAAATTCAATCACGTAGGCTCCGCGATACCGGCGTTGCAGCCTCGACTGCAGGCGCAGCGCTGCTCGCTTACGGCTGAAAGCTCCAATCTGCACGCACCACCGTCCGCCGTACCCGATCGGCTCCGGGGTGCTGTAGACATCCATCCGCACCTCGGCCACTCCAGGCAGCCAGATGCCGGTTTCCTTCGCCGCCGCCAGCGAAAGATCCAGAATGCGCCCTTTGACGAATGGCCCCCGATCCGTCACGCGCATGATGGCCCATTGCCCGGTGCGCACGTTGGTCACCTTGATGAGTGAGCCGAGCGGCAGCGTCCGATTTGCGGCGGAAACCTGGTTCTGGTTGTAGACTGCTCCGTCGGCCGCGCGATGGTGGTTATAGTTCGGTCCGTACCAGCTGGCCAGTCCGGTTTCGGTCAGGATCGGCCGATGCGTCCGGACGAATTCTTCGTCGGCCCGATACTGCCGGTTCGGCCGCGCGTATCGCGGGCCGGCGACGGACGGCGGCGGCGGCGGAGCGTAAGCCACGCGGCGGTGCCCGCATCCGGTGGCCAGCATCAGGGCAAGAGCGGCCGCACCGAAGACGCCGATTCTTGCCACGGGGGAAGGGTATTGTTGATTGCGCATTGCTTCCGTCACTGTCCTCGCCGGCTGTCCAGATGCTCCGCCAGCTTTGCCAGTTGTTCCGCGGCCACACGCAGCGCCTTCGAGGAGTTCTGTCGAACCTCCGGAACCACCTTGTCGTTGAGGAAGGCGATCACCCGCTGCACTTCATCGTCCACGCGTTCAGCCGCGTCGTTCATATGTCCATCTACTTTGCGGCCCATCTCTTCAAAGGACCGCTTGTCGGAGCGCTTCCGATTTTCCTCGTTCATCGCTCCACCTCCATACTTCCGCTTCAGTATTTCTGCCCATGCGGGATGGGTCAATCCCCATCCGCCGAAAAGTGCCGGATCAGTAACGGCAGTACATCCTCCCGCCGGATTTCTACTTCCAAAGCAAAAGAGAGTGATCGGTTTAAGACACCTGGCGGCCCTTATCATCTGCTCGATGGTGGCCGGAACGTTCCCCGCTGCACGCGCTCAGGCCACGCTGCCCAATGCTCCACAGCCCCCTCTCGCGGCATCTCAGCAGCCTGGGCAACACCGCACGGGTCGGGTGATCGAGCCAGGCAAACCGGCGCCAGGCGAGGCGGGCTCAGTGGACACAGCGTCATGGCAAAGGCGCAGATGGGCGCGGTATATCGATCCCGGCGAACGGGTCCCACCGCTATCCACGCGCAACAAGCTACAGTACTGGCTGCATGACGAGGTACGGCCCACCTCGGCGGTCCCCGAATTCATCAGCGCCTTCTATGGCCAGCCGCTCAACGTGCCCGCCTACGGCACCGATGCGGGCGGCTTCGGTGAGCGCCTCGGCGCCGCCTTTATCCGCGACGCAACCATGCGCTTCTTTGTCTCCAGCCTCCTTCCCGCCATCGCTCACGAGGATCCGCGATACCTGCGCAAAGCAAGCGGTACCTGGCAGTCACGCACCCGCTGGGCGACCACGCAGACCATCATCGACCGGCATGACAGCGGCCGCCGCGGCTTCAACTTCTCCGACGTTGTCGGACACCTCGCCGCCTCCATCCTCATCCTCGCTTATTACCCTGACCCCAGCGCCAACACCGGTATGGTCTTTCGCACCTGGGGCACCTCGCTCGCCGGCACCGCCGGCAACAATCTCTTTCTGGAATTCTGGCCCGATGTGGTCCACAAGGTCATTCACAGGCGGCGCTGGCTGCGGCATAAAGCCCACCTGGAGGCCGGTTTGTGCGTCTCTGAAGTATGTAAGCAATCGCGCTGAGGTCGGCGCGGCGATACAGGTAATATCGAAACCCGGCACGCATGGCAAGCTCTCGGCTCCTCCATCCCGAATGGCTGTTTCTCCAGCGGCGGCGCACCCTGCTCCGTCGCACCCTCAGCTGGGCCGCTTCCATCGGTTTCATGCTTGCCTTCTGCTGTGCATCCCGGGCGCAGTCCCGCACAGCCGCGCTGCCCGATGCGCCGCTGCCGCAACCGGAATACATGGCCCGCAACCGCCCGCTCTTCCCTGGCGCGCTGGCTCCCGCACCCGACCCTGGCGGACAGGAGGCCTTCCCGCCCGCGCTTCCGGCGCATCGCGGCGAAAATACCGAAGGCCTGCGCCCCAACTGGATTCCCCTGCCCCACCGGTGCATCAAGCGGTCCTGTAGTGCCATCGCGCCGCAGCACAGCTGCTGCCAATCCAGCCATGACGCCTTCCGGAACTACCTGCAGCGCTATGCGGTCCACATCTACACCCCGCACGAACTGGGAAAGCTCGCGATCAGCGGCGTGGCGGACCCATTCAATCTGCTGACCATTCTCGGAACCTCCGCTTACTCCGTCGCCATCAACCCTCATTCCCCCTACGGCCCCGGCGTCAGGGGAATCGCCGAGCAAAGCGGCGTCACCCTCTCCCAGGACATGACCGGCGAATTCTTCGGCACCTTCCTCATTCCATCCCTGGACCATCAGGATCCGCACTACCGCCGCCTGCCCAACATGCCCCTGGCCCGCCGCATCGCCCACTGCGCCTACCAGATATTCTGGACCGACAGCGACACCGGCCAGGGGATGGTCAATTACTCAACCATCTTTGGGAGCATTGCCGACGAGGCCGTCGGCGTCACCTATCTTCCCTATCAGCGAACCAGCTGGGGCGCCAGCGCCGAGCGCATCGCCCTGGGCTGGGCCACGGATCCGGTCGGTAACTACATCACCGAATTCGTCCCCGATGTCGCCAGCCATATCAACATCCGCATCGTCTTCCTGCAGCGCATCATCAATCGTGTCGCCATCGAGGAAGGCGCAACAGCGCCCTGAATTCCACGCCGGCGGCTTCGCCCGCTAGTGGCTTTTCCGGAAGTATCGGGGCTCGCGCCCGGGCAGCCACGGATCGTAATGCTCCGCGAACTCCGCCCGCTGCTCCG
>JAJZJJ010000274.1 GCA_021810175.1 Acidobacteriota bacterium
TGAAGAAGCGGTTGATGCCGTTGAGAAATTCCTGATCGGCGGTGGGTTTGAGGGTCGCGGGCGACCAGCCCCAGGGCGAGGCGGCGGCCGTCATGGATTCCGCAGCGGCAAGGTTCTGGCCGTAGATATGAGCGACGGATGCGGACTCGCGATCGTCGGCGTTGTAGTCGTAGCGGGTTCCGTTGGCGTGCAGGGTCTGGGTCCACATTGCGCCCATGGGCACCTGGCAGTCCTTCTTGACCTCCATGCCGTCGGCGACGAAGGCGCGGCCGCTTTCGTCGGATTCGCAGTAGTGGTGCAGGTGCCACTGATCGAGAACCTGCTGGATGACGCCGTAATGCTGGCTGGCAATCAGATCCCCAATGGTCTCGCGGAAGTCCCAGAGGAAGCGGTCGCTCTGCGCGGGGCTGCCGACGACCACGCCGGTCAGCACCGGCATCCAGGGGATGGGGTTGTAACCGCGAAGCGTACGAAACTGCTGCAGGAAGTCGCCGGTCCAGTTCTGCGAGCCGGCTTCCCAGCTGTCGTTGGTCAGGCTGGTGATGCCGTGCTGCCCCATGTTATCGGCGCCGACCGCGCTCTTGTAGTTATTCAGATAGGTTTCCATGTACTGGCGAACGTCGTTGCCGTCCAGCTTGTCCACTTCGAGCCCCGTTTGCTCCACGGGCGCCGGATGGTTGGTGATACCGAGCAGGCTGTAGCCGAAGCGGAGAATGGCCCAGCGGCCCGGCGGAGGCGTCCAGTCGAGAGTTCCGCCGGGACCCATCTTCGAGGTGAGGTCAATCACGTCGGATGGCTTGACGGCGCTGCGAGGGCTGTAGTTCGGCGTAGGGAAACGATAGAGATCGACGGCGGGAACGAAGGCGGCCTTCTCCTCCCAGCGATTCACTCGGGCCCCGGAATGCAGCACCAGTTCTGCGATGGGGTAACCCTGGGGCGCGGGGCCCACACCCTTTGCATAAGCCTTCAGGCTGATCCCTCTCGCCCAGAAGGGCGGCTGCGGCGCCACTCCGCGCCGGAATGTAACCCGGAAAAACCTGGCCGTCACCGGCGGAAAGGCAATCGTCGTCTCCGGGGAATCGCTGGTCTCAAGCTGGGTGACCATACGCCAGTGGATACCGTCGTTGCTCGCCTCCAGCGCTTTCCGCGGCGTGCCGATCCCGTAGACGACGGCAGCCGCCTGGCTGAGGCTCTTCGTGGCAAGGCTGACCGCCCGTACGGTCACAGGTTGGCGAAACGCATACTGAATCCACGATTCCCCGCCCTTCGGCGGGATGGGAATCGACGTGGTCTTCACAAAATTGCCGTCCGTGAGCATGGCGTAATCGGGATGGCCGCCACTGCAGCTCATCACCGGATGCTGCGACGCAATGGGGATGTCGGTTGGCGGCAGGCGGTAGGCGACGACAACCGAATCCGCGTAATAGTGAGGGACGGTTTTGGACGCGGCATACCAGCCCCCGATCGTGTCGTCCTGGAACGCGCCGGTGGCGACCGGTGGATGGGACAGCTGGCCGCGGAAGGGCTTGCCGCCCGGGACGACGATTTCGCTCCACACATATTTCTTCATGCCCTGCGAAGGCTTGACCCACGGACCCCCGGTTTCGCTCCAGCCGGGGGAGCTGTCGATCGATTCTTTCATCCCGAACTGCTCGGCCAGCTGCGTGGCATAGAGAAAGTCGCTCTTCCAGACCGGAGTCATATAGACAACCCGCTGCTTCACGACCTGGGGCGTGGCCAGGGAGGCGTCGATGGTATCGAAGCCTCCGAGGCCAATGCGGTGCATCCAGTCGAGGTCGAGCCTGATTCCATCGCGGGAGACGTTGCCGTTCATCCAGTGCCACCAGACGCGAGGGCGAGCGCTCTCGGGAGGCGCCTGAAAGCCGCTGCGGAGAACGGCGGAGGAGCGATGCGCGGAGGGTGGATTCTGCGCGAGGGCGAGACCCGTGCAGAGGAGAGGTACGGACAGAATGGAAGTCAGGCGGTGGCAACGGACGTTCATTGATCTCCCTGGCATGGGTAAATGCGGGAAGCAGCCTTCCGGCAAGTCCGCATGCGCGGCATTCGATCTTCACTGCAGATTGGGCAGAGCGCACCCGAGGGGATGATACCGCTTGAGGAACTGTTTGTGCATTGAAACTTTCGGCAAGGCGAAAATTGCGGGTTCCATGCTTCCTCCTGTCCGGGCCAGCGAATCGCCGACGGCGGCGGGAAGAAATGGGCGGAGGGCAGCATCCCGCGGGCGGTTGAGGGGATGACGCTGCGGATGGTTGAGGGATGACGTTTTGGGGAAGAACGGAGAGAACGCAAGGCTTACAAAACTGTTACAGCCGGAGCCTGGCAGGGCTGCTACGGTGAGAAGAGCGGCGAATCCCCATCAGCGACCGCGACTCCAAAAAGCGAACAACGGAAACAGACCCCATGCCTCTTGAACTCGTGGAAAGCCCTGTAATTTCAGCGGAGAATGTTGTGCGTCCGACGGCGAAGGTTGAGCCTGCGATGCCGCAACTGGGCCGCAAAGCTCAGTCGGGAACCAACTGGACGACGACGATCTTTATGGCCATCTTCCACATTCTGGCCATCACGGCGCTGTTCTTCTTTACGTGGAAGGCGCTGATTTGCGCGGTGGCGATGTGGGTGCTGGCGACGAATGTGGGCATCGGGATGTCGTATCACCGGCTGCTGACGCACCGTGGGTACAGGGTTCCGCGGTGGCTGGAATACGCGATGGCGGTCTGCGGGACACTGGCTCTGGAAGGCGGACCGATTTTCTGGGTGGCGCTGCACCGGGTGCATCACCAGCTGTCGGATCACGAGGGCGATCCGCACACGCCGCACGACGGCGGATGGTGGTCGCACGCGGGCTGGATTATGGCGGGGCAGGCGCTGAACGCGGAGACGGAAGCGCTGGCGCGGTATGTTCCGGACCTGATGCGGCAGAAGTTCTACGTGCGGCTCAGCAAGTACCACTATGTGCCGCTGATCGTGGCGGGGCTGATCCTGCTGGCGATCGGAGGATGGCCGGCGGTGCTGTGGGGGATCTTCCTGCGGACGACGCTGGGGCTGCATGCGACGTGGCTGGTGAATTCGGCGACGCACATGTGGGGCTCGCGGCGGTTCCAGACGCGGGACGACTCACGGAACAACTGGTGGGTGGCGCTGATTACGGGCGGCGAGGGCTGGCACAACAACCATCATGCGCATCCGGTATCGGCGCGGCACGGGCTGAAGTGGTACGAGCTGGATGTGAACTATCTGGGCATCTGGCTGCTGAAGAAGGTGCGGCTGGCGAAGGATATCAAGTTAGCGCAGTACGATCCGCGGGATCCGCGGCCGGCTGGAGTGGCTTAGGCCGAAGACAACTGCGAGAATGGAAGCGCCCGCGCGGAGTATCCGTGGCGGGCGCTTTGCGTTGGAGCGAAGAGAGGGAAACCACAAGGCCCCGGACTTCGAAGCGCGATGCACGTGTGAAGATCAGGACGACAGCGGATGAGGATTAGCGGACGAAGACGGAATATAGCGCTGTTTACGCTGTTGGGCGTGTGCCTGATCGGCGTGGCGGTGGTGCTGAATGTTGGCTGGATTGTGCTGAACTGGCGGCGGGTGTGGCCGCTGGCGGTGGGGATTCCGTTTTTTCTGCTGCTGATTGCCGGGCTGGTGCTGAATACGGTTTTTCTGGTGCGGGAGGTGCGGCGCAACGAGCGGCACGATGCGTTTATCAACGCGGTGACGCACGAGCTGAAGACGCCGATTACCTCGATCCGGCTGTACCTGGAGACGCTGCAGCGGCGGCCGGTGGAGGAGGCGCAGCGGAAAGAGTTCTACGAGCGGATGATGGCGGACAGCGAGCGGCTGATGGCCACAGTGGAACAGGTGCTGAAGGCCGGCGAAGTGGGACAGCGGGCGCGGTCGCACATCCGCGTGCCGGTGGATATGCGGGTGCTGGCGGAAGAGTGCGTGCGGATCACGACGGCGCGGCATCATTTAAGCGAGGCGGCGATTGAGCTGCGCGACGAGGAAACGGAGCTGCCGCTGCAGGTGCGCGGCGATCCGGAGGAGCTGCAGACGGCGCTGCTGAATATTCTGGGGAATGCGGTGAAGTATTCGCCGGAGGGAGCGCATATCCGGGTGGTTCTGAGTCTGCAGCGGGACGCCTGGGTGCGGGTGAGCGTGACGGACCAGGGGATCGGGATTCCGGCGGCGCATCTGAAGCGGATTTTCCGGCGCTTTTACCGGGTGCCGAGCCGGAATGTGCTGCGGACGAAGGGCACGGGGCTGGGGCTGTATCTGGTGAGAACGATTGCGCGGCAGCATGGCGGCGACGCGACGGCGGAAAGCCCGGGCGAACGACGGGGCGCGACGATCAGCATGGTGCTGCCGCGGATTCTGGAGCGAATGGACAGGGATTCGGAGACGGACTAGAAATGGCGCGCATTCTGGTAGTGGAAGACGAAGCGAATCTGGCGCAGGGGCTGCAGTTCAATCTGGAGGCCGAGGGGCACGAGGCGAGCGTGGCCGGAGACGGCGAGACGGCGCTGGAGCTGCTGCGGACGAGGGAGTTCGACGCGGTGATTCTGGATGTGATGCTGCCGGGGCGGAGCGGATTCGAAGTGGCGGCGATGCTGCGCGCGGAGGGGAATTTTGTTCCGGTACTGATGCTGACGGCGCGGGGGCGGGCGGAAGACATTGTGCAGGGATTTGCAGCGGGCGCGGACGACTATATGCCGAAGCCGTTCGAGCTGGCGGTGCTGCTGGCGCGGCTGACGGCGCTGCTGCGGCGGATGAGCTGGCATCGAACCGGAACGAAGAACCAGCCGGAGGAGAACGAGGAGCTGGCGGAGTTCTCATTTGCGGGGCACCGGATCGACTTCGAGGCGCTGGAGCTGCACGGGCCGAAGGGGATGGTGCGGCTGACGCTGATGGAACTGGATCTGCTGCGATATCTGGTGCGGAACCGGGATCGGATCATCAGCCGCAAGGAACTGCTGGAGCAGGTGTGGCATGTGCGGGAAGACACGGACACGCGAGCGATCGACAATTTTGTGGTGCGGCTGCGGCGGTATATCGAGGAGGATCCTTCGACGCCGCGGCACTTACAGACGGTGCGGGGCGTGGGGTATCGATTTGTGCCGAATCCGGAGGATGAGACAAGCCGGACGGGAGGGATTTCGCGGAGGTAAAAGGGTGGCGAAGGAGATTCGACGGAACGGGTTCGGGTGGGTGAGTCTGGCGCTGCTGCTGGCCGGATGGGTGTGGACCGGAGCTTTCCTGTACACGGGGCTGGGCCGGCTGTATCCGGCGTCGTGGTGGGTGCATACGATCTCCTTCT
>JAJZJJ010000275.1 GCA_021810175.1 Acidobacteriota bacterium
CTGAGCCGCATGTGCGCCCGCATCGCGCAGCGCATGGTGGAATCGAAGCACACCAGCCCGCACGTTCACACCGTCTTTAAGGTCGACTTCACCCGGATCGTCAAACTCCGCGAGAAGGAAAAGAACAAGTACGAGCAGCGCAATGGCGTAAAGCTGACCTACATGCCGTTCATCTCGCGGGCAGTCATCGCCAATCTGCGCAAGATGCCCATCGTCAATGCCTCAATGGAAGGCGACGCGATCCGCTACCACCAGAATGTGAATCTTGGCATTGCGGTGGCTCTGGAGTGGGGGCTGATCGTGCCCGTGATTAAACAGGCCGAGGAGAAAAACTTCCTTGGCGTGGCCCGGGCGATTGCCGATCTGGCCGAGCGGGCTCGCGGCAAGAAGCTGAAGCCGGACGAGGTTGGCTCCGGGACCTTCACCATCACCAACCCAGGCATCTTCGGAGAGCAGTTCGGAACGCCGATCATCAACCAGCCGGAGAGCGCGATCCTCGGCGTGGGCGGCCTTTTCAAGGAACCGGCGGTCGTCACCGGAGCGGACGGCACCGATTCCATTGCTATCCGCCACTTCCTGCACCTGACGCTGGGCTTCGATCACCGCATCATCGATGGGGCGGATGCCGGCAAGTTCATGGCGGAAGTGAAAAAGTATCTCGAGAACTGGAACGAAGAGATCGGGTAACGGTCAGGCCGCCCCGGGAGCGGAACCCCCGTTCCTGGGTGGCCTGTAGCTGCAAGTGCGTGCAGGCGTTCTCCTTTTGCGGCTGGCCTCGCCGGTCCGGGGACTGAGAAGTGCGCGAGGCTGGGTTCCTGCCGCGGCGAGGGAGCCAGCCGTCACTGACTCTGCCGGGCGATTCGTGCTTACAATGAAGGGCTTATTTCTCGATCGACGGGGCCCGGTTCCATGCACGCATCCATCATTTTCAAAAGGAAGTCCTGGTTTTTCCGCATGAATACAGTCCTGACTGCCGGCGCAATTGCGCTGGGAAGCGCCGCCAGCGCCCAGACCACTCACACTCCAGAAGACTTTGGACCGGAGAATCCGTTCTACGCACCGAGTCCTCTGCCCTTGCACGCGCCTGAGTTCAACCGTATCCAGGATGGCGATTATCAGCCGGCTATCGATGCGGGCATCGCGCAGAAGCTCCGGGAGACGGAGGCGATCGCCAACGCTCCGGCGCCGCCGACTTTTGAGAACACGCTGGTGGCTATGGAGAGGTCCGGACAGTTGCTGGACCGGGTGATGAGCGTCTTTAACGCCGTTACCGGGGCGAACACCAATCCTGGACTCCAGAAGATTCAGGACTATGAGACGCCACGGCTGGCGGCGCTGCACGACTCCATTTACCTGAACGAGAAGCTGTGGAAACGGGTGGAGTCGATCTACAACGAGCGGGAGAAGCTGCATTTGCAGCCCGAAGATCAGCGGCTGATCTGGTATTACCATCAGCAGTTCATCCACGCGGGGGCGATGCTGGCAGAGCCGGAAAAGGCAAAGCTGAAGGAGCTGAACCAGGCTGAATCGATCCTGTCGAACCAGTTCATCAATCAGTTGCTGGCCGCTACGAAGGCGGGTGCCTTTTCGACCACGGACAAGAGCGCGCTGGCAGGTCTGAATCCATCGCAGATGGCCGCTGCGGCGCAGGCGGCGGCGAACCGGCACGAGCAGGGTTGGGTGCTTCCGCTTCAGAACACGACGCAACAGCCGGAACTGGCGTTCCTGAGCGACCGGGCAACACGGAAGGCACTCTTTGAGGAGTCGTGGAACCGCGCGGAAAGGGGCGGCCCCAACGACACGCGGGAGACGATAGCGCGGCTGGCGCGGGTGCGCGCGGAGAAGGCGAAGCTGCTTGGGTATCCGAACTATGCAGCCTGGAAGCTCTCTGACCAGATGGCAAAGACTCCCCAGACGGCGCTGGACTTTATGAATGCGCTGGTCCCAGCGGCAACCGAAAAGGCCCGAGAGGAGGCGAAGGAACTACAGGCGATGATCCACCCGACTCACCCGGAGGACGGCGCCGGATTCCAGCTGCAGCCGTGGGACTGGGAATATTACTCCGAGCAGGTGCGGAAGGCGAAGTACGACCTGGACGAGTCCCAGGTGCGGCCGTATTTCGAGCTGAATAACGTCCTGGAGAACGGAGTTTTCTACGCGGCACACCTGCTGTACGGCATCACCTTTCAGGAGCGGAAGGATATTCCGGTGTACGCGCCCGATGTGCGGGTGTTTGAGGTATTCGACGCGGACGGCAAGCCGCTGTCGCTCTTCTACTGCGACTACTTCAAACGGGATAACAAGAACGGCGGGGCGTGGATGGACTCATTTGTGGGGCAGTCGAAGCTGCTCGGGACCCTGCCAGTGATTTACAACGTGGCGAACTTCACCAAGCCCGCCCCGGGCGAGCCGGCGCTGATCAGCTTCGACGACGTGACCACCATGTTCCACGAATTCGGCCATGCCCTGCACGGAATGTTCTCGGACACGGAATATCCAAGCCTGTCGGGAACCTCGGTGCCGCGGGATTTTGTGGAGCTGCCATCGCAGTTCAACGAGCATTGGGCACTCTATCCGCAGGTTTTCCACCATTATGCGCGCAACTACACGACGGGCGAACCGATGCCCGCCGAGCTGGAAGCGAAACTGCGCAAGGCAGCCAAATTCAACCAGGGTTATGCCCTGACCGAGCTACTGGCGGCGGCGGAGCTGGATATGCAGTGGCATACGCTGCCGGCCGACGCCCCGCTGCAGGATCCGGACGCCTTCCAGAGAGAGGCCCTGGAGCATACCCACCTGAACCTTCATACCGTGCCGCCCCGTTACCGCTCCAGCTACTTTATGCACATATGGGGGAACGGCTACGCGGCCGGCTACTACGCCTACCTGTGGAGCGAGATGCTGGACGACAATGCCTTCCAGTGGTTCGAGTCGCACGGCGGACCGACCAGGGCGAACGGGCAGCGGTTCCGGGAGATGATCCTGTCACGGGGCAACACGGAGGATCTGAACAGGATGTATGACACGTGGCTGGGCGGGAAGCCGACGATTGAGCCGATGCTGAAGAACCGCGGTTTGGTCACGGCATCCGGCGGCGAGCTGTAGGCAAAGGAGCGGATTGGGGGCAGGAGCCAGTCTCGCGGGACTGGCTCTTCTGCGTTTGAGGCAGGAGCGGCCGGAAGCGTCAGACCTGGCGCATTTCCTCAAGAATTGCCCCGGCAGCGGCGGCGGGATCAGAAGCTTGGGTGATGGGGCGACCGATGACGAGGAAATCGGCGCCGTCAGACAGAGCGGCGGCGGGAGTGGCGATGCGCTTCTGGTCGCCGACGGCGGCTCCGGCGGGCCGGATGCCGGGAATGACGAGGGTTGCTCCGGGAAAACGACGGCGGAGCGCGCCAACTTCCTGGGCGCTGGCAACCAGGCCGGGGATTCCGGCAGCCGAAGCCAGCGCGGCAAGCCGCATCACCTGGTCGGCGGGAGCGGCGTCGACTCCGATCGCATTCAACTGGAGCTGGTCCATGGATGTAAGGACGGTGACAGCCAGCAGACGCGGGGCGCCTGGGAGCGCGGCGGCAGCACTCGCGGCGGCCTCCAGCATGGCCGGTCCGCCGGCGGCATGGACCGTGAGCATTTCGGCTCCGGCCGCAGAGGCGGTACGGACCGCCGCGGCGACGGTGTTGGGGATGTCATGGAGCTTCAGATCCAGAAAGACGGAACATCCGCGGGAGCGCAGCTCGTGGATCAGGGCATTGCCTTCAGCCAGATACAGCTCAAGCCCCACCTTAAACCAGCGGCAGAGACCATGAAGCTGGTCAACGAGGTCAAGAGCGGGGGCGGCCTGCGGAAAGTCGAGGGCAACGATCAGGCGGGAATCCATAATCTAGAGCGTACAGGCTTTGCGCGCTGGCAGGGGGCTGGAAGCGAATCCCAGCTTCGAATCCCGGAAAAGCAATGGTTTCGCCTTCAGAGCGGCGGAGGTTTCCGGGATTCGGAGCTAACGGGGTATCAGCGGGACACTTGCCGGGCGTCCGGCGGATCGAGCTGCGCAACTTCGGGACCGGACGTCAGGAGCTCGACCTTTACGGGAGCCAATCCCCGGTGACTAAAGCCGAGCGACTGCGCGGCAGCATGGGACAGATCGATAACCCGGTCGCGAGGAACGGGGCCACGGTCGTTGACACGAACAACCACAGAGCGATGGTTACGCAGGTTGGTGACGCGGACCAGGGAGCCAAGCGGGAGAGTGCGCTGTGCGCATGTCATGGCGTTTTGGTTATAAGGCTCGCCGCTGGCGGTAGGATGTCCCTGGAAGAATTTGCCGTACCAGGACGCAATTCCGAATTCGTACCAGTGATGATGAGGGGTGGTTTTTGCGTTAAGGTGGTCGGCTGGAGAAGCAGCCTGCGCGCCGGCAAAACCCAACATGAGGGTGAATACCACGCCGGCGATGGTGACGGTTCGTCGGGATCGGGGCCCGCGATTAGATCGTCGAATAGGGTTCATAATCCTCCTTCCAAAATTGTAGAAATCGTCACAGGGTAAGTCAAACATCCTGCTGCTTTTATTTCGCGTCAGAGTCTTGAATCAAGAGGCCAAATATGATAGCCGTTCGGCACGGCGGACGGTTATCAGTTCATTACTCGGTTCCCGATCCCTGCCTGGAAATCGAGCGAAAAGACAAAACCCAGAGAGTACGATGGCAGGCAGGCGGGCTATGCTGCCCGGACCGCACCAAAAGGAGAGAGGATTGACCGGCGGGGGTGTGAATGTCAATGGCTCCCCGGGGAGCCGTGGGATGGCACCTGTGGCGCTGACGGTGGCCGGATTCGATCCGTCCTCGGGCGCCGGGATGACGGCTGACCTGAAAGTCTTTGATTCTCATGGGATTTATGGGATGGCCGCGATCACGGCGCTGACCGTGCAGTCGACGCTGGGGGTTCGGAGGGTGGAGCCGGTGAGCGGGCGGACGGTGCGGGAGACGCTCGAATGCCTGGCGGAGGATGTCGAGATCGGCGGGGTCAAGATCGGGATGCTGGCGACGGCGGAGGTGGTCCGGGCGGTGGCTGGGTTTCTGCGGGAGGCGGGGATTGCCCGGGAGCGGGTGGTGCTGGATCCGGTGGTGCGGTCGAGCTCGGGACGGGAGCTGCTGTCGGCGGATGGCGTGGCGGCGATACGGGCGGAGCTGCTTCCGGTGGTGGGCTGGGTGACTCCGAATGTGGAGGAGCTGGCCGTGCTGGCGGGCGAGTCGGTCGGCGGGCGCGAGGATGTGCCCCGGCTGGCGAGGGTTGTGGCGGGACTCGGCGGGAGGCGGGGATTGC
>JAJZJJ010000276.1 GCA_021810175.1 Acidobacteriota bacterium
TTGGGGGCTGGACTTTCCCGACGATGAGTCCGGCCTGAAGCCTTCACAAAGAAGCAGTCGGGGGGAACCGATCTCCCGGTGGCCGCGTAACAGCTTCTGAGGACATCCGGAGGCTCCCATGACCGGCATTGTCGGAGTCGGACTCTATTTTCTTCCCACGCTCATCGCACTGGCGCGCGGCACGCACAACACGATCGGCATATTCCTGCTCAACCTGTTCCTTGGATGGACGGGCGTCGGGTGGCTGGTGGCTTTGATGGTGGCCATATTTTCGTCTCCCTATCCCCCGTATTGCCATCACTACTACTATTACCCGCCGAACTATTACCCTCCCCGGCGTCCCTGGTAGAAAGGGCCGCTCTCCCGATGGGGCGGATGCCTGATGATCGGCTGATGTCGCAGATGTCATCGAACGAATTGGGGCGGAATCCCGCAACTTTCCGGAGCGTCCAATGTTTGTAATGGCAGCGGAACATCCAGCAGGGTGGGCGGTTGCGATGAGCTGCTTCGGGGGTCCGATTCCCAGGGCGGGCGGACAGGAGGTTCGTCTATGCGCGCTTTGCGCTATTTGATGGTGATTTCTCTACTGGCCATTCCAATGGCGCTGGCCCGACCGGCCCAGGGGCAAGTGGTGATCGGGATCGGCATTGGCCCGGTGGTGGGCTATCCCGCGCCTTATGCCATGGCTGGTCCTCCGGTCTGCCAGTGGGGTTATTACCCCTTCTATCCCTATGCCTGCGCTCCCTACGGTTACTGGGGGTCAGACTGGTTTAATGGCGGCGTCTTCATCGGCGCGGGCCCCTGGTACCGCGGCTGGTATGGGCGTCCCTGGGGCTGGGGATACGGTGGCATTGGATACCTTGGCTATACCGGCTGGGATTGGGATGGCGATGGCGATCTGGGCTACGGCGGCTGGGGTTACGGCAGAGGCTGGGGTTACGGCAGAGGCTGGGGCTACGACAGAGGCTGGGGTTACGGCAGAGGCTGGGGTTACGGCAGAGGCTGGGGCGACCATCAGGGGTGGAACCGCGGCCGGGGATGGAATGGCGGCCAGGGTTTCCGGGGTGGCTACGGCGGCGGCTTCCACAATTCCAATGGGTTCCGGGGAATCGACAACCGTATCTACGGCGGCACCTCGCATGTCTATGGAGTGCGCAGCTACGGCGGCTTGCATGGCGGGCCGGTCTTCCACAACGGCGGTGGGTTCCACGGCGGTGGGTTCCACGGCGGTGGCGGCTTCCATGGCGGTGGTGGATTCCATGGCGGTGGTGGATTCCATGGCGGTGGTGGATTCCATGGCGGTGGTGGATTCCACGGGGGTGGTGGCTTCCATGGCGGTGGCGGCTTCCACGGCGGTGGCGGACATCGCTAACTTACGACCAGCTTGAAACAGAGAGACGCGCCGAGATTAGGCGCGTCTTTTTGTTCGCCGGCGTGCGGTCGTTCACGTCTCCATCTAAGGTCCGAACTGCACAACGATCTGGGTACCAGCGGGAACTTTGGATCCGGCAGCGGGAACCTGCTGCCGCGCCACGCCTGAACCAACGACGCGCAGGCCGAGGCCCGCGGCGCTGGCTTCAACAATCACCTGCCGCATGGATTGACCGACAAACGAAGGCACCGCCACCTGGTTGCTGGGCACCTCGACCGCGCCCTTCTGGCTCAGTTCAGCCGCAGACGGCCCTGCGGCAGCCGCCGAAGCTGCCAATTGGCTGGCGCGCTTTGCGTGTCCCTGGCCGGCCTCGAATGCGGAGCCGGATGCGGCATGATCAGGCGCGGGAGATTCTGCAGCGCCGTCGTCCGGAGGGTTGCGCAGGGGATCGCTGGCCGGAAGGTGATTCACCTCGGCAAACAGCGACTGCAGATCGTGCAACTGCTCCTGCGGGACATCGTCCACCTCATTCTTCACCGGGGCATTGGCCATTAGCAGGGACGGCTTGCCTGGCTTCATTGGCTGATCGTGCTGCACCCCGAGATATTCGAGGATTTCCTGCGCCAGCTGCCGGAACAGCGGCGCGCTGGCCACCGCTCCGTAGTGGGAGCCTTTGTGCGGGGAATCCATGACCACCACGATGGTCACGGCCGGATCGTTCACCGGCGCGAATCCGGCAAACGATGCGATGAGATTGGTCTTCGAATAGCGGTGGGTGCGGGGATTGATCTTCTGCGCCGTCCCGGTTTTTCCGGCTGAGCTGTAGCCGTCGAGTTGGGCGTTGACGCCGGTGCCATAGAGCACCACGTCCTGCAGCATCTGGCGCATCTCCGCCGCGGTGGTTTCGGTAATCACGCGATGAGCACCCGGCGGAAGCGAATTGGGCAGTTCCCCTCCGGGATGGAACGGTATGGGGCTGAGAGTGTGGTTGGCCACTGTATCCGGCGTCGCCTTCATCACGATGCGCGGGGGAATATAGACGCCGCCATTGGCGACCGTGGAAACCATGGCCGCGATCTGGAGCGGGGTCACAGCGATTTCCTGTCCCATGGGAATGGACCCGATGGTCGTGGGCTGCCACCGATTGGGGGGCTTGACCAGGCCCATCGTCTCACCGGGCAGGTCGATGCCTGTCTTCTGGCCGAAGCCGAAGGCGCGAATGTAATGGTAGAAGCGATCCTTGCCCATGCGCAGAGCCATCTTGATCGCGCCCACGTCGCTGGAGACTTCCAGAGCCTGCGTCGCCGTGATGACGTGGTAATGCTCGCCGGGCGCGTCATGGACGATTCTTCCGGCGATGTTGATCTTGCCGCCCAGACAGTCCACCTTGCCATTGGGCGTAACAACGCCGGAGTTCAGGGCGGCTGAGTAGGTAACGATCTTGAATACGGATCCCGGCTCGTACACGTCGCTCACGGCGCGATTGTCGAGCAGATCGGGATCGGTGTAACGGAAGTCATTGGGGTTGAAGGTGGGGCGTATAGCCAGCGCGAGGATTTGGCCGGTATAGGGATCCTGCACGACGACGGTGCCGTGCTCGGCGCCGGTGCGCTTCATGTTCTCTTCCAGCGCATGCTCGGCCATGTACTGGATGTTGGCGTCGATGGTGAGGACCACATTCTCGCCCGGCTTCGGGTCGCGCTCATGGCTGGACAGCACGTGGCGGCGCGCATCGACGGCGGTGAGCATTTCCCCGGGAGTCCCGCGGAGCTGCTGGTCGTAGGTCTCCTCGACTCCGGCGAGACCGTGGCCGTCCATTCCCACATAGCCGAGCACCTGGGCGGCCAGGGTCTGATCCGGATAGAAGCGCTTGAACTCCTTCAGGTAGTAAATGCCCTTCAGGTGCAGAGCTTTCACCTGGGCAATGACAGCCTTGCTCTGCTTGCGGGCGATCCATGCAAATTCGCGGGAGTCGCGCAGGCGCGCCAGGATTTGATGCTGCGATGTGTACCAGTCATTGGGATCGCGGTGGACGATTTTCGCGAGCATGCTCGCGTACCGCTCTTTGTTCGCCTCCGAGCCGATCTCCGACGGGTCGGCATAAATGGACTGAGCGGCGACGGTCATGGCCAGCTCATGGAGATTGCGATCGAAGATGATGCCGCGGCGCGGGGGCACCTTGAAGGTGCGCTCCTCCTGGCGCTCCGACCACTCTGTCCATTTGGCGTGCTGAATCACCTGCAGCCATACCAGGCGTCCGGCGATGATGCCCGCCCAGGCGGCGAACAGCCCCAGCATGAGAACCACGCGCAGACGCCGCATGGGCGTGACGAGGGGTGCGCCATGGCCACTCGGGTTCCGGGACTTAAGAAAAGAAAGGCCGCCGCCCGATGCACTCGAGCGGCGGCTAGAGGAGCCGGAGGAACCCGTACGCTCTCTGCTCGAGCGCCGGGAGAAAAGCCTGGGGGAGAAGGCAAATCTCACTGCGGCAACAGCCTCCTCACCGGAAAATCAATGCATTGCCGGCAGAACCGGATTGGCGTCCGCCATGATGGCCGAGCTGCCCTGTGCGGCTCCGTTCGGCATGACGACCTGACCGGGGCGCGGAGGTGTCAGTCCCAGTTGCCGCGCCAGGGTGTCGATGCGCGCGGGACTGGCCAGCTGTGCCTCCGTGAGACGCAGATCGCGGTTCTGTTCTTCGAGCCGCTGCAGCTGCTGCCTCTGGGCCTCGACCTTGTAGCCATACTCAATGGAGAGAAAGTGCTGCCATCCATAAAGCAGGGCCAGAGACAGGAGGAAGATCATGGCGAGAGCAAAGGTGCGCATCTCGCGCGAGCGCTGCGGATCGGCGGCCTTGACGAGCCGCGTATTGTCGAACTTTTTGGTAAAGAGCGCTTCCGGCGTGGGTCCGCGCCGGCACCGCAACTGCGCCGCCATCAGCAGGGCGTTGTGCTCCGCAACCCATTCCGCGCCGCGGCCCCTGCCACTGATTCCCTGCACCGGTATCGCCTGTGTCGCCATCTCGATTCTCCGCAAACCCGACCCGTGCCGCCTGCTCCGGGTTCTTCTGCCCTTCCTTAGCGACCGGGCCAGGGTCGCTGTGAATTTGGAAGGATTGTGATGCGTGGTCGTCGTTGATTTACTTTCGCCTTGTACTGCGGCAGGACGACCCCGGCCCGATCCTTACTTTCTTTCCGCCGCCCGCAGCTTGGCGCTGCGCGACCGCGGGTTGCGATCCGTTTCCTCGGCGTCAGCCACGACCGGCTTCCGCGTGAGGAGTTCCCAAATTCCCTGCCGCGCACCGTCGCGCAGCGCATCTTTGACGCGCCGGTCCTCCAGCGAGTGGAAGCTGATGGCCACCAGTCTTCCGCCAGGCTTCAGCAGATCCGGAGCGGCGTGGAGCAAAGCGTCAATCTCGCCCAGCTCCGCGTTGATATAAATTCGAAGAGCCTGAAAGGTGCGGGTGGCGGGATGAATGCGCTCGGATTTCATTGCCGGGGCCGCGGCCGCAACAACTCCGGCCAACTGCACCGTTGTTGTCAGCGGCCGCGCCCTGACAATGGCTCTGGCGATTCTCCGCGACCTCCTTTCCTCTCCGAATTCGTAAATCAGATTGGCGAGCTCTTTTTCGTCCATCTGATTTACCACCTGTTCGGCGGTGATTCCCCTGCGCGGATTCATCCGCATATCGAGGGGGCCTTCCGCACGAAAACTCAAGCCTCGATGCGCCTCGTCCAGCTGCATCGAGCTGATACCAAAATCCGCCAGCAGGCCGTCGACTTTCCGGCCGCCCAATTCGTCAGCAGCGCGGGAAAACTCAACGTCGTGCAGTTCCACAGCCGGCATATCCCCGCCGAGCTCTTCGCGGAGCGACTCCAGACGCTTGCGCGCCAGCGCCAGAGCCTCGGGGTCGCGGTCGAAACCGATCAGC
>JAJZJJ010000277.1 GCA_021810175.1 Acidobacteriota bacterium
ACAGCGTCGCTCTCGATGGTTCCGGCAACCTCTACATCGCGGATTCGGCCAACAACGTCATCCGCATGGTCAATACCTCCGGCATCATCAGCACCTACGCCGGGAACGGCACGGCGGGCTATTCCGGAGATGGAAGTGCGGCGGCATCCGCGGAGCTCTACTCGCCCCTCGGCGTCGCCGTCGACGCGGCCGGGAACCTGTATATTGCTGACGCTCGCAATTACGTCGTGCGCAAAGTCAATGGGGTCTCCCACGTCATCTCCACGATCGCTGGTGATTACAAAGACGATGTCTTCGGCGACGGCAAGGCAGGCTTCAGCTACGGCAATGGCCAGAATGCGCAGCAGTTTACGGGTAACGGCCCCGCGACCGATGCCGGCATTTACGCTCCTTATGCGGTTGCGGTCGCGCCCAACGGCAATCTCTTCATCGCCGAATACTTCGACCAGATCGTGCGCGAGGTCAACTCCAGCCAGTCCACGCTCTATTTCTCTCCGCAGTACTGGGAGAACCAGACCCCCAGCGCTCCCGAACCGCAGTATATTGAGAACGACGGCAACGTCGCACTGAACTTCACCACGTTCAAGCCCGACGCCAACGCGGCCATCGACGCGGGCAGCACCACCTGCAGCGCCTCCACGCTGCTGATCATCGATACGCAGTGCGCCGTGGGCGCCGAATTTGCCCCCACGACTTCCGGTAACCCGGACGTTGGCAATATCGACGTCGGCAGCGACGCTCCCGTCACGCCGCTCGATATCCAGGTGGTGGGCGAGGCGCTCTCGCAGAGTCAGGTGAGCGTCACCCTTACGTCCAGTCCCACCACTTCCAATTACGGCGGAACGGTCACCTTCAGCGTGAACGTCGCTCAAAGTCCCACGTCAAAGCAGGGCGTTCCCACCGGCACCGTTAGCTTTTCGGACACGTTCAACGGAACCACGTCCACCATCGGAACCACGCAGACACTCGATTCCAAAGGCGACGCATCGCTGCAAATCAGCACCCTGGCTGTCGGCACGCATCTGATTACCGCAACGTATAGCGGCAGCACCTACTACAGCAGCGCGACCTCGAATCCTCTAAACCAGGAAGTGACGGAGCAGGTGGCGGTCACGGTGGCAAACGCCAGCGGCAATAACCCATCGATTCTCGGCGCGAATGTCACCTTCTCGGCTGGAGTAACGGTCTCCGGGGGAATTCCGGTGACCGGCTCTGTCTCCTTCTACAACGGTGCGGGGTATATTGGCAGCGGAGCTCTGAATGCTTCCGGCGTGGCCAGCTTCCAGACGACGCTGCTCCCGGTGGGGAGCAACTCCATCACGGCTACCTATACGGACGTGAACAACGTCACTGCCAGTTCATCGCCGATTACGCAGGCGGTGAAGCAGCAAACGGCCACCAGCGTCAGTTCCAGCGTCAGTTCATCCATTCATGGAACTCCGGTGACCTTCACCGCCGCGGTGCTGGCGACGGGATCCGTCGCGCCCACGGGAACGGTGGACTTCTACGACGCCGGTCAGCAGATTGGCGCCGGAACTCTGACCGCCAGCGGAACAGCCAGCGCTACCACCAGCTTCACGACGTCCGGGCTGACCACCGGCACTCATACCATTACTGCCACCTATGTTGGGGATGCCAACGATTTCACCAGCACGTCCAGCGCTTTCACCCAGACAGTCAACCAGGCCACGACGGCGACCATCCTTACGGCGAGCTCCGATCCGGCGATCGCCGGCAAGGTGCTCGACCTCACCGTGAAGGTCACCTCGAATGGCGGGACGCCGAACGGCTCAGTCAACTTCTACAGTAGCGGTACCCTCCTCGGTACGGTGACTCTCGACGGATCCGGGGTTGCGGTGTATTCGACTTCAAAACTTGCTGTCGGAGCTTACTCCATCACCGCGACCTATGCCGGAAACACGGAAAACTCCAGCAGTACCTCCAGCGTTCTTCCACTGACGGTGATACAGGCCACGACCGTGACGAAACTCACCGCGAGCGCCTCGTCGCTGACGGTGACCTCGCCCGTCACCTTGACCGCGGATGTGAGCGGCAACGGCGGCGTCCCCGGCGGCACGGTGACCTTCATGGATGGCGCCAATACGCTGGGAGCATCGGCAGTGGATGCGGCGGGAGTTGCCACCTACAGCACTGCAGCACTAGCCGCCGGGCAGCACACCATTACGGCCGTCTATGCGGGCGACGCCGACAACGCCGGGAGTACGTCGCCGGCCATCGTCGTCTCCGTGGCTGCCTTCGTCACGAAGACGCTGCTGGCTGCCTCCAGCACCAGCCTGACCACCGACCAGCAGCTCACCCTGCTGGCCACGACTTCATCGGCCGGGACTCAGGATGTGACCGGCACGGTTACATTTATGAACGGGACTTCGAGCCTGGGGACGGCTACCGTCGGATCCAATGGAACCGCGACGCTGAACCTTTCGCTCCAACCGGGAACCTACACCATTACGGCTCAGTACAGCGGTGACACGCTGGACGCCGAGTCCGTATCGCCGGCCATCAGCGTCAAGGTCAGCCAGGCGACGGAGTTCACCGTCGCGCTCAATCCCGGGTCGCTCACCATTCCGACCGGCAAATTCGCGACTACCGACATCGATCTGGCCTCGGAAAACGGCTTTTCTGACACCATGGCGCTTGGCTGCTCGTCGCTGCCGGCCACTGTTACCTGTCACTTCTCCAGCAACGACGTGAGTCTGTCTGCGAACGGCCAAAGCTCCGTGCAGCTCACGATTGACACCAACTCGCCGCTGCTGGCCGGCGGGCAGGCCAAGAACCACATGCCCCCCCCCGGATCGCACGGTGAACTGCTGGCGGCGACACTCTTTCCCGGCGCGATTTTCTTCGGCTTTGTCTTCTGGCGATTCCGCAAACACTCTCCCGTCTTCCGGGTGCTCGCGCTCGTGACGGTCATGGCCGGAGCCTCCTTCCTGATGAACGGCTGCGGAGGGCTCTCGCTCAACAGCGCCAAAGCCGGAACCTACGTCATCCAGGTCACGGCCACCGGCCAGAAGACCGGCATCTCCCACGTTGCTAACCTGACCGTGAACGTCCAGTGACCGGAGCTCGTTCGATGATCCACCGCAAGTCACTCCTTGGCATTCTGTTCCTGGCCTGCCTCGTCGGCGGCCAGGCGGTTGCCCGCGCGCAGTCCCCGGAATCAGCCGTCGGCGACAATCAGCGTCTCTCGGTGGGCGGCTTTCTCAGCGCCAATTATCTCGGCTACGGACAGCACTGGCTGGGCGGCGGCGGCGTCTATGCCGATGTCAATCTTACCTGGCGCTACGGCATCGAGGGCGAGGCTGACTGGACGCATTTCCACGAGCTGGATGGCTCGCATGCCGCGACCTATCTCATCGGCCCCCGGTATCAGCTCGCCGGCGTCGGGGCGAAATACAAGTACCGCCCCTACGTTAAATTCCTCGTCGGCGACGGCCGCTTCACCTTTCCCTACGGACTGGGCTACGGCAACTACTTTGTCATGGCTCCGGGTGGCGGGGTGGATTACCGCCTGAATTACCACTTCCGCCTGCGTCTGGTGGATGTCGAATACCAGTACTGGCCTGGATTTACCTTTGGATCCATGTCCAGCATGGCGGTCACCACCGGAATTCGCTACAACATTCGCTGATCTGTCGGGGGTTCGGGCTGTCTGCTCAGGAGGCCTGCGGGCCCGGCTCGCTTTCGTCCGGAGCCGAAGCCTCCGGCGTCTCATCCGAAGCGCCATCCGGCACAGGTGTCAGCCCGGCCTCCTCGGGAGTCTCAGGCAGGCTGCCCGGTTTCGCCACAGCAGGCTGTCCCGGCGCTGCACCACGTCCCGCTGCTGCCGGAGCGATCCCCTGGATCTGCACCAACTGCGGGCCCGTCTGCGCCGGAGTCTGGACCTGCCGCATGGCCGCCTCATGCGCCTGGCGGGCGGCCGCGTCGATGTCCACCGGTACGCCGCCTGAAACGATCTCGTCGAAGCCGTATTTGTATTTCAGATCCGTGGTCAGGCTCGCCATCCAGTAGAGCAGCAGCAGCACGACCAGAATTCCAAAGGCGCTTGCCTCGGGGCCCAGTCCGTCGCCGGTGATCCATCTCGGTCCCACCGGATTCGTCAGGATCACCGGGGAATAATCCATCGGCCCGGACATGGGCAGCCCGAAGAGGAGGCTCATCGCCGCCGCCCACGCAAAATGGAAGCCCCAGCCCACCCACAGCGCGCGCGTCCGCAGCACGGCAATCGCCAGCACCAACCCCAGCAGGAACGATACCAGCAGCGACGCCCCCGTGGCCTGAGACGTATGTGTCCGCCAGACAGCGTAAATCGCGGCCATGAACACCGCGGCCATCGTCGGCCCCATGGCTTCGGTCAGCCGCTGGAAGCCGTATCCGCGAAAGGCGACTTCCACGGCCAGGGTGCCAGCGCCCAGGGCAATCGTATCCAGAATGAGCACTAGCCACTGGTGCGGGCTCGAGTCGACGGAGATCATCATGCCGCCGATCAGGGCAATTGGCAGAACGCACGCCACGACACCGCTCCAGCCGATTGCCGCGCCCAGGGCGAACTCGCCGCGCCAGCCAGGACGCAGCCACAGTCCGGTAGCCCGTCCCGTCGACAGGGTGCGCTGGCCCACGCGGCTCATCACCCAATAGCCCATGGCCAGCAGAAACAGGTCGAAGACGTGGTAGAGCGGCGCCAGAAGGTGGCCGTAGCTCATCCCCGCGGCTGCGCGAAAGGCCACCATATCCGCGAACAGAAACCACGCCGCGGCCAGCAAAAACCAGCCCAGCGCCCGCAGGCGCTCCCAAAATGTCACGCGATAGCTCCCAAAGAATTGCGAGGCTGAACGGCCGTCAGGGCCCTCGGATGCGGTTTCGCCATGGGATGGACTGCCATCGGCAGCGGAACTAGGTCGCCACCGTGTAGAACTGCCCCATATTGCGGAATTTCTCGTAGCGCTGGCGCAGCAGTTCGTCGATGGGGGTTGCCTTCAGCTGAGTCAGGTGCAGGCGCAGTTTGTCGCGGAGCATTTCGGCGGCGATGGCCGGATCGGTATGCGCGCCGCCTTCCGGCTCGGGAACCACATCGTCCACGCAGCCGAATCCCAGCACATCGTCGGCCGTTGCCTTCAGCGCCACCGCCGCGTTCACGCGCTTCGCGGCATCGCGCCAGCGAATGGATGCACAGGCCTCCGGGGATATCACCGAGTAGATGGCCTTTTCCAGCATCAGCACCCGGTCCGCGACCGCCAGCCCCAGTGCTCCGCCGGAGCCGCCCTCGCCGGCGAGGGCGGC
>JAJZJJ010000278.1 GCA_021810175.1 Acidobacteriota bacterium
GGTCAGTGGTGAAGATGAGGATTTGTCCGCCGGGAGCAACCCTTTGGACGGCGACGCGGCAGGCAGACTCCATCTGATCGACGGCGCGCAGGGTGACAGCATCGTAGAGTTCCTCGGGCGGCATGGCTTCGACGCGCTGCGACCAGATTTCGGCGTTCAGATGAAGGCGGCGGACTGCTTCGCGGAGAAATGCTGCCTTTCGGTTCTGGGATTCAGCCAAAGTGACGTGAATCTGCGGGTGCGCGAGGGCTATAGGGATCCCGGGGAAACCGGCCCCGGAGCCGAAATCGAGGAGGGTGTGGGCGGAAGGAGCGAGGTGCCGAGCGCAGAAGAGGCTGTCGGCGAAGTGCCGGAGGACAATTTCGCTAGGCTCACGGATGGCGGTGAGGTTGGTGCGGGCATTCCATTTGAGAAGCAGCGCGAGATAGGCGGAAAGCTGTTCGGACAGGGGCGGATCAGCGGGGATTCCAGCGGATGCCAGAAGAGAGGCAATCTCTGCCGCAGAAAGGCTCACGGGCGGGACACCGTGTTTGGGATTGGCTGCCAGGCGCGTGCGGCATGGACGAGGGCGTCAAAGATGTTCTTGGAAAACTGGTCCTCATGAAATGTGCGCTCGGGATGCCACTGCACGCCGATGGCAAAGGGGAGGCTGCGCATCTCGGCAGCCTCCACAACGCCGTCGGCTGTGCAGGTGGCAGCGAGTTGCAGGCCGTCTCCGAGCCGCGCGACAGCCTGATGGTGGCTGCTGTTGACGCGGGCCTCGGTGCAACCGGCGAGCTGGTGCAGACGGGAGCCAGGGGCGAGATTCACGGTGTGAAGTGGGGGGAGTTGGCCACCGATGCGCGCGTGGGCCACTTCAGAGGGCTGCTGTGTGGGGAGATCCTGGATGAGCGAACCGCCGAGCCAGACGTTCATGGACTGAAAACCGTAACAGATGCCGAGGACGGGCTTGCGGAGGTTGAATGCGTCCTGAAGGAGCAGCTCATCGGTGGCTTCACGGGCGGGGTCGGCAGGGTTGGAGCCGTTCTGCACTTCGCCGTATTTGGCGGGATTGACATCGGCTCCGCTCCCGGGCAGAAGCACGCCCTGGCAGGTGGCCAGCGTGCGCGCAATTTGCTCGGGAGTGGCAGAAAGTGAAAGGTGAACCGGTTCACCGCCAGCGGCTTCGACGGCGGAGGCGTATCTCGGCCAGTTGTCGCGGCTGTATGCCTCATCCAGTGCGGAGGGTTCAGGAATGGCAATGCGGGGACGGTTCATGTTCGACCTTCCGGATGAACTGCGATTATACGGGGAGCGAAGGGTTGGCCAGGTCGGTCGTAAGCAGCCCATGGACTTCTTCGCAAGGACGAGGCAGGTAGGTGTGGGTGTAGTAAAGGTCAGCGATGGAGTCGGTGAGCTGCTGCGTCAAGGCATCCAGGTCCTTCATGGTGAGTCCGGTGGTGGGAATAGCTTCGCCGATGGCCAGGGTGACCGGTACGGGGTGGAGTTCACCGGCATTGATGGGGAGCAGTTCATAGGTGCCAATCAGCGCCATGGGCACGAGCGGAACCTGGGCGCGAATAGCCATGAATGCGGGGCCATTCAGGAATGAGCCGAGATGGCCGTCGCGACTGCGCCCCCCTTCAGGGAAAATGACGAGCGGCATGCCGGCCTTGAGGGTTCGGACGGCCGAGCTGAGGCTGGCGATGGAGGCGCGCGGGTTATCGACATTGACCGGAACCTGGCCTGAGCGGCGCAGATGCCAGCCGATGAAAGGCAGCTTCCAGAGATCGTGACGAGCGACGATGCGGAACTGGAAGGGCAGCGAACCGAAGAGCGCAGGCGTATCCATGTAAGACAGATGGTTGCAGGTATAGACAGCGAGCTGGGGTTTAAGCCGCTCGGGATGCAGGATGGTGAGGCGTGCTCCGCTGACGCGGACGAGGACGCGAGCCCAACGCTGGGCAATGCGGTGTTGCCACTTGCCATCCTTCTCAAAGACGGAGGCGAGCAGCGAGAGGCTGCCGAAAACGGCAGTTGCGCCGATGATGGCCGGTGCACGCAGGCAGAAGCTGACAGCGCGTTCGTGCCAGGGAAGTGGCGAGGGTCGCGGGCCCAGAAGGTTCGAACTCATGCGCGCATGGCCTTCTTACGGAGTGCTCCGGCGAGATAGACGGAGCCGGCAATCACGACGAGGCCGGTGTGCGGAGTGAGTTCGAGGGCCAGATCGAGTGCCTGTTCGGGGTGGGAGGCTTCGACTGCCTGGATCTGCGCTGCTGTGGCTGCTGCGCGGAGGTCCTCAAGAGAGACGGCACGAGGCGAGGGGACCGTGGTGAGGACAACGCGATCAAAGGCGGGAAAGAGAATCTGCGCCATTTCGCCGAGAGCCTTGTCACGGAGGCAAGAGAAGACAAGCGTCATGGATGGAGGGGGAGGATCGAAGTGCGAGAGTGCGGAACGCAGCGCCCAAGCTCCGGCGGGGTTATGGGCAACATCGATGAGGATATCGGCATGGGTATCGTGCTGGATGCGTTCCAGGCGCGCGGGCCATTGTGTTGCGCGAATGCCGCGTGCGATTTCCGCCGCTGTGATTTTGTAACTGTATTGGTTACGTAACTCAACTGCGGCCGCAATGGCGAGTGCAAGATTGCGCTGCTGGTGGCTGCCGGCGAGGGGAAGATCGACGTCGATGGATTCGTCAAGCACGTTAAGCGTGTAGTGATTGCGGGGGCCGGTGTGCGTGGGGTTGAGATAGGGGATGTAGGCGGCTGCGTTGACTCCACGGGCATTGAGCGACATTGCCACTTCACCCAGGACGTGATTTGCGGAGGGGTGCTGAGGGAGGGTGACAAGGATGCCGTTGGGGCGAAGGATTCCGGCTTTTTCGCGCGCAATGGCGTCGATGGTAGCGCCAAGGTACTCCATGTGGTCGAGGGAAATATCAGTGATGACGGAGAGCAGCGGATCGACGACATTGGTGGCGTCGAGACGTCCGCCCATGCCGACTTCAAGGACGGCGACGTCAATGCGGGCCTGAGCGAAGGCGACGAAGGCAGTTGCGGTGACAGCTTCAAAAAAGCTGGGCGGAGCGGGCAGCAGTCCGTTGTGCTGCAGGGTGACTGCAGCGGCTTCCACTTTGGCGAAAGCGTCAGAGAAGGGCTCGTCCGGAATCGGTTCCAGAATGCCGGACGTGTTGCTGATGCGAATGCGCTCGTTGACCTGCTCCAGATGTGGCGAGGTGTACAGGCCGGTGCGGTAGCCGGCTGCGGTGAGAATGGATGCCAGCAGTGCGGCGGTAGAGCCTTTGCCGTTGGTACCGGCGATGAGGACGGATGCGAAGCGGCGCTCCGGATGGCCGAGCGCTTCACAGAGCTGCCGCATCTCCTCAAGGCGATATTTGCGGGGTGGCCCGGCAAGCTCGGAGGCGAGTGCGAAGAGCCGGTCGACCGCGCTGGCGTATGTCATACGTCAATTTTAGCCGGGAGGCCTTTCCAGCGAGCAGCGGGGGATGACGAGTTGACTTTGGGGCAAAAGAAACCCCGGAAGGTATCCGGGGTGGGGAAAGTATTTGTGGAGTCATTTACAAAGGTAGAGACTGCGGAGCCGGAAGTCTTGAGATGTTCGATGGTTTCTTTTCTCTAACTTTGGGTGGAGAAAAGCCATTTATTGCTGGAGTTCGCGCGGAGTCGCGTGGTTTGCCGCGCGGCGGGTACAATGTGGCGGTGCTTGCCGTGGCAGCAATTTGAAGACTCCAAACTCGGCCGAAGGTTGGTAAGGCCGTCAGTGCGGTGGCGCGACAGCATTCCGTGACGCAGATGTTGATTTCCTAATGGGTAAAGGATGGAGTAATGGCGAAGTCGGGTGGAGGATTCTGGAAGGGCGTTTTCTGGGTCATTTTGATTGAAGCCCTAGCTGGCGTGATTGGGGTGCTGGTGGTGCAGTTTGGCGGGTTCCCGATGGGGGCCGATGCACATCCGAGCCAGTTGGAAGCACAGCTTGGACACTGGACGCATGACGCGTGGGTGCAGCATCACGCGCCGAATGTGGCGGATCCGGTTCCGGTAAACGAGCAGACGCTGCTGGCTGGCGCGGCTTTGTACCAGGGCAACTGCGCGGCCTGCCACGGCGGTGAGCACTACACGAATAGCCCGCTGGGACGCGGAATTTATCCGGGAGCGCCGCAGTTCATGCGGTTTGTGGAGTACCAGCGGACACATCCAAAGTTCAAATTGCCTCACGAAACTCCGGCGCAGGAGCAGGCGCGGAATGATCACTCGTTCTTTGTGGTCAAACACGGGATCCGTTTCACGGGCATGCCGGCGTGGAGATACAACATGACCGACACGCAGATATGGGAGGTGGTGAACTTCCTGCATCACATGGGCCACCTGCCACCGAATGTGGAGCAGGCATGGAAGCAGATGCCGATGAGCCCGATTCCGGTGCCAGTGGCTGCGCCGGCAACGCCCGCAAAAGCAGGCAAGACGATGAAGAAGAAGTAGCCGCGGTTCTGTGGCAGCGCGCTGGTCGCGAAGGCCGGCGCGCTTTGCGTTTGTGGTCAGCCAGCCGGTAGAGTCGAGGTGACTTCTTCGGCAAGAGGGTATTGATTGCGTCAGGTTCTGGTAGGTGTGCTGCTCATTCTGTTTGCCGTGGGCGCGCGTGCGCAGGCGCCGATGGCGGTGAGCGCGCAGAAGATGAGCGAGCATCTGCTGAAGCAGGTTCCGTTGGTATATCCGGCGCAAGCCAAGGCCGAAGGTGTAACCGGGACGGTGGTGCTGCTGATTGAAGTGAGCGCGGCGGGCAGAGTGGACCGCACCCGGGTACTGAGCGGACCGCCGATGCTGAGAGCCGCGGCGCGCCAGAATGTGGAGCAGTGGGTCTTTCGTCCTTTCACGAAAAATGGCCAGGCGGTGGAGGCGGCGGGGCTGGTGCAGGTGGTTTTCCAGCCGGACGCGGGGCCTACGCCGGTAGTAGAGTTTTTGACACGGGCGCGGGCGAAATACGCAACCGAGCCTGGCCTGGCGGCGGAGGGCTTCCACTGCCGGGTGGAGCCGGCGTGGAGGGAGTTCCCGCAGGTCGAGCGTGTGGCGTCGGATTCGCCGCTGGTGACGCGGCTGAAGCGGACACGGGTGAGGCTGGTGGTGGCGACGACAGGCGCGGCGATGACAGCGGTGAAAATCCCCAAGAAACCCAAGCTGAATCTACAAGAGTTGACTGCGGCCAACGAGCTGGTGACGATGACGCGGCAAATGCTGGATGGCTTTTTCATGACCTGGCTGCCGTTCGCGGTCAGAGGGCCGGGCGCGCCGCC
>JAJZJJ010000279.1 GCA_021810175.1 Acidobacteriota bacterium
GCAGGGCGCCGCCGGTGAATCCGGCCACGGCCCCATCGATCCCGCCGGCCCTCCCTGCCCCTGCGGAGCGCGCGGCTGCCTCGAAATGTACGCCTCCGCCACCTCCATCGCCCGCCGCGCCCGCGAGCTCGGCATCGCAGCCCCGGACGCCGGCCCCCTCACCGCCTCCACCGTCGCAAAGCTCGCCGAAGCCGGCGACCAGCGCGCCCTCCAGGTCTTCGACGAAGTCGGCCGCGCCCTCGGCCTCTCCCTCGCCGGACTCATCAACGCCCTCGACCTGCCCCTCTACATCATCGGCGGAGGCGCTGCCGCCGCCTGGCATCTCTTCGCCCCAAAACTCTTCGCCACCGTCCGCGAAATGAGCTACGTCTACCGCATGTCCATGCCCGCCGACCCCGCCGTCTTCGAGCCAGGCAAAACCCACATCGCCCCCGCCCAGCTCGGCAGCGATGCCGGTCTCCTCGGAGCCGCCCTCCTGCCCCTCGCCAGCCAACCCGCCGTCAAATAGCCAGGCCGTCGGCCAACCCCTGCTTTGCACAAAAGGGAGAGCCGCAGCTCTCCCTCACATTGACCGGCAACGCAGCCTTCGCGCAAACCCGTCCCTCACGCGAATGAAGGCTTCAGTCGATCGCGTCCTCGCGACGCGGCGCCTCGCCGCCCTTCCGGTTCAGGATCCGCCGAAAGGCCTTCCGGTCCGCCCGGCCTTTGCGTTCCTCAAAGAATCGCTCAGTCTCCATCGCCGCGATCTTCTCCGCTGCGGCAATCACCAGAAACTGATTCATGCTGGTCCCGTCGCGCTCGCTGATCTTTTCCAGTGCCGCTTTCATCGATACCGGCAGGCGCAACGGAAATGTGGATACTCGCGTCGTCATTGCTCAATCCTCCTCAGAACTTCTCCAGGGCGCATGACTTCAATCCCGAAATTCCTGCGCGCCTCCCGCAGGTGACTCTCATTAAAAGTGACAATCGCGTCAGCCTGTCCGTTGACCGCCACCTCCAGAACCAGTTCATCTCCAGGGTCGCGGAGCTGGGGTCGCCACCGATAGAAGGCTCTCACCGGTTCCGCCATCCCGATGAGCCCGTCTACATAGATGGCCGCCTCCGATACGCTGAGTCCCGATGCCAGCCGATGTTCGGCCAGAGTGCAGATGGTTTCATATTCCAGGGCAAGCGCGACCGAGAGCAGCATCTCTGCTCTGCCGGCATCGATTCTGCGGAGCAATTCGGCGGAAGCTCCCCGCGGACTCCTCATCGCGGCGACCACGACATCCGTGTCCAGCACCAGCCTCACAGTAAGAATGATATCACATCATATGTAATATCATTGCGGCAACGCTCCACTCCCAGCGAATGCCCCGTTTTCTCTACTCGTACACCCACCTTGCCTGTGACTTTCATCGAGCGGGAACCCACGACTTCTCTTTTCCCTTCCCGCGCCGCCCTCCTCATGGCATCCTGTTTCAGGCCCCGGACCATCCCCGCGTCCGGCCTCCGGTGAACGCCAGCGTGATCTCAACTCCCACTCCTGACACCTCTCTGCAGAGCGCCACCCCGGCGCTCAAACCCCTCCGCAATCTGGTTCAGCTCGGATTCTGGGCCCCCGGCATGGCCTTCGTTCGCCGTTGCCGCGATGCCGGCGTCGCCGTTCATCTCCTGCACGTCACCGACGAGCAGCCCCATCCCGGCCGCATCTGCTCCGCCCTCGCCTCCGCCTCTGAGAGCCTTCCCTGGAATCAGATCGGCTCCGAAGCCGGCCTCGCCCGTATCGCTGCCTTCGCCCACTCCGTCGACGCCGACGCCATCGCCACCATCGACGAATTCTCTCTCCTCTGGCTCGCCCGCAACCGCCACATCTTCGAGCCACGCTGCCGTCTCCTCGCCTCGCCCGCCGCCTCCATTGAGCGCCTCCTCGAAAAATCCGAGCAGACCACCCTCGCCCGCCAGGCTGGCTTTCAGCTCCTCGAATCCTGGCTCCTGCATACTCCCGCCGACGCCGGCCTCATCCGTGCCGCCGCCTTCCCCATCTGCCTCCGCCCCACTTACATCAACTCCGTCGATCCGCCCTTCAAGGCGCGCCGCATCAACTCACCCCAGCAGCTCCGCGATTTCGTCGCCGACACCACCTGGCGCGATCACCCGCTCCTCGCCCAGCCCTTCCGCTTCGGCCCCAACATCGTCCTCCACGGCGTCCGCACCCCCTCCGGAGAATTTCTCGCCCTCCAGGGCTTCCGCGCCTATCGCAAATTCAGCGGCTTCGCCCTCTCTCTCGAACCCTGCGACCTGCCCCGCTCCGTCATGGACGCTGCCCGCCGCTTCGCCGCCCTCGCCGCCATCGACGGCCCCTTCCACTTCGACCTGCTCGAAGCCGACGGCGAAATCTACTTCCTCGAAGTCAACTTCCGCATGGGAGGCACTACCGCCAAAGTCGTCCGCCTCGGCTACGACGAGCCGCTCCTCGCCCTGGCCGCCTACGGACTCCAGCCGCCCCTCGCGCCGCCGCCTCTGCCCGCCGCCCGCCGCGTCACCGGCAAGCGCATGCTCGCCGCCCAAATGCTTTCCGCACTCCGCCGCCCCGCCGGCGACATGGATTTCCCCCAGCGCTCCCGCCTCTGGACCCTCTCCACTGCCCTCTGGGAAATGCTCACCGTCCCCGACGCCCTGCTCTCCCGCCGCGACATCCCTGGCAGCCTCTGGTACCTCCGCCGCGGCGGCCGCATGTAGCGATTTTCGATAATCCCAAAACCGCGCCCCCAAATGGCTCAACGCCGCGCCGCCATCCCGCTTATAATCGGTCGCCAATAGAGAACGCCTGCCGCCGCGCAGGCAATTCGCTCCGCCGGAGATGCGCCATGATGCTTCGCCCCGCAGCCAAAGCCGCTTTCCCGCTCCTCTTTTTGCTCGCATCCCTCGCCCCCGCCCAGACCCGGAACCCTCCGCCCATCAAAATGGGCCTCTGGCAGTCGGAATCCACCATGTCCATGTCCGGCATGCCCAACATGCCCATGGGCAGCGCCATGGCCCCGCACAAAATCGTCTCCCAGGCCTGCCTCACCCCGGACACCTGGCAGAAAGACCTCCAGGGAGCACGCAAACATCAGCAGGAAATGAACTGCACCGTCTCCAACCTGCACCAGAGCGCCCAAAAAATTACCCTCGATCAGGCCTGCTCGCCCCGCGATGGCATGTCAACCACCATGCACCTTGAAATGTTCATCGACAGCGATACCGCCATGCATGGAACGATGGTGATCAAAATGTCCGGACAGAACATGCCCCAGGCGATGGAAATGAAATCCAACATCGCCTCGCACTTCCTCAGCTCCAGCTGCGGCGATATCCAGCCCGGCAAGGCGAAGCTCGTCCACTAGCAACCGCTATTTCCTGCGCCTTCAGCGGCCTTGTAGGCTCGCGGTTAACCCGAATGTGGAATGGCAGCGCCACCCGCCGCGGGGTTAACCTCGTGGTTCTGCCGATGGCCAGCCTCACCGCACCCTCTCCGTCGCCCGCCGTATCCGCCGCCACCATAGCTCGGCGCAGTTGGTGGCCGTTCATCGCGGCTATGGCCGTTTATCTCTTAACATCCTGCGCCGTCTTCCTCCGCGGCTATCTGTTGTGCGGCCATCATCTCGTCTACCCTCTCGACGACACCTACATCGAAATGGCAATGGCGCGGTCCTTCGCCCTGCACGGCGTCTGGGGCATCACCCGCTATGCATTTACCTCCGCCACTTCCAGCCCGCTTTTCACCCTGCTGATCGCGATAGCTTTCCGCATCTGCGGAGTTCACGACTGGATTCCGCTCTGCCTCTCGTTTCTCTCCGGCTGTCTCGCCGTCTCTCTGGCCGATCGCCTTCTTTGCGACTACCTCCGGCCGCTCCCCCGCGCTCTGGCTCTGTGCGCCTTCGTTCTCCTCACCCCGCTGTTCGCAATCGGCACCCTGGGCATGGAACACGCTCTCCACCTCGCCCTGACCCTCGTCCTCCTCTATCTCGCCACCCAGCCCGATCCCCCGCTCCCCTGGCTGGCCGCTGCTTCCTTTCTCCTCGTCGGGGCACGCTATGAAGGCATGGCCCTGATCCTTGCCGTCACCCTCCTGTTTCCCATCCGAAAGAGATTCGCCGCCGCAGCCGCCTCCCTCTCCGGAGCCCTGCTGCTCGTGGCCGTATACGGCCTCTTTTCCCTGCTCCACGGAGCTGGCTTTGCCCCAAATTCCATCCTGCTCAAGTCCACTGATCCCGGAGGCCCCACCGCGCTTGTTCAGGCGCTCCTGAATCTCCTCTTCAATGGACGATTCCTTGCCCTGCTCCTGGCCGCTCTCGCCCTCGCCGCTCTCCTAACCCGCGAACCACGCGCGCGTGCCCTCCTGTTTCTCGTCTGCGCCACCGACGCCGCACAGCTCCTCGCCGGCCGCTTTGGCGCTGCCTTTCGATATGAAGCGTATACCGTCGGCATCTCCGTACTCGCCGTCGCCATCGCCACCCCCGCTCTCCGGCGCGCCAAATGGCTGCCTCGGCTGGCATTCGTCGTCTGTGCCGCTCTCGGCCTGGGATTATGCGTCCAGCGAGCCAGGCTGGCGTTCGATATGTATCCCCACTACACCCATGCCATCTACCTTCAGCAGTGGCAAATGGCGAAATTCCTTCGCTTGTACTTTCCCAATGCCTCCGTGGCCGCCAACGATATCGGCGCAATCAACTACAAAACCAACATTCATTGCGTTGACCTCGTCGGCCTCGCTACCCCGGACATCGCCCGCGCCAAGCACCGTCACGCTTATTCCACGTCATTCCTGGATCGGCTGACCACCCGCGATGGCGTACAGCTGGCCTTCGTCTACGATCAGTGGTTTCGTGGCCGCGTCGATGGATTCGCCGATGGTCCGGCACTGCCGCCGCGCTGGCAAAAGGTCGCCACCCTCCACCGCATCCACGAGCAGGACCTCGGCTTCAACACCGTCTCCGTCTATGCAGTCGATCCCGGCGAAAGGGCCGCGCTTGTCCACGCCCTCCAGGCCTTCCAGCCCTCGCTTCCTCCCGGAGCATGGATCACCTGGCCCTGATCGCGCCCCTACTGGTCCGACCCGCTCCCCGGATTCGGGATCGCGAAGTACCCCTTCCGCGCCTGCACCTTCAGATACTTCCCATCCTGCTTGCAGAACACGGCCACCCGACGGAAGCTCCCGTCCATATACTTGTCCGTCGGCGTGTATTGCAGCACATACTGCGTCCGCAGCTCTTCTTCGATCTGCTCAAAGGCGTTTTCCAGCTTCCGGCCATTACTGCCCACG
>JAJZJJ010000280.1 GCA_021810175.1 Acidobacteriota bacterium
CGGGCTGCCGAGCGGAGGAACGCTGACCGTGCTGCCGGATGCGCAGGGCGATCTGTGGATGGCGGGCGCGCTGCTGTATTCGAATACGGGAACGGCGGCTGCTCCGAAGCTGACGCAGATGGCCGGGGTGCAGGAGGCGTATCACCTGGGGTTTGGGAAGGCGGCGCCGGGATCGAGCCAGCTGACGCTCTTTCTGGATGGGCAGATCAGCAGTGTTCCGGGGCTGTACCGGTCCACGGACGGCGGCTCGACGTGGGTGCGGATCAACGACGACGCGCACCAGTGGGGCGGGATCAACGCGCTGTGCGGAGATATGCGGACGTTCGGGACGGTGTATCTGGCGGGGGGCGGACGCGGGATTATCTGGGGGACGAGCAGCGATTAGGTAGCAGGCGGAAGACAGCAGATAGCAGGCGGCAGTTTGCAGCTGACTTGGGCGGGGTGAGAGCTGCTGCCGTCAGAACTGCTGGACCATCAGGATGACGGAGAGGATGCTGACGATAACGGCGGTGACCCAGGCGACGGCATTGAACCAGTGCGAATTGACGTGCTCGCCCATGAGGTCCCTGCGGTTGATGAGGATGAGCATGAGGACGACGACGACGGGGAGCAGGATGCCGTTGAGGGTCTGCGACTCAATGGACCACCTGATGAGCGGGAAGTGGGGGATGAGGACGACGGCGGCTCCGCCGACGATGAGCAGGGTGTAGAGCCAGTAGAAGAAGGGTGCTTCGCGGAAGCGCTTGTCCACGCCGGATTCGACGCCGAGGCCTTCGCAGACGACGTAGGCGGTGGAGAGCGGCAGGACGGAGGCGGCGAAGAAGCTGGCGTTGAAGAGTCCGAAGGAAAAGAGGATGAAGGCGTAGTTGCCGGCGAGGGGCTTCATGGCCTCGGCGGCGTCTGCCGGCTCGGTGATGTTGCCGAGGCCGTGGACGAAGAGGGTGGCGGCGCAGGCGACGACGATGAACCAGGCGACGACATCGGTGAAGATGGAGCCGACGATGACGTCCCAGCGGGAGGCGGCGTAGGTTTTGGCGGTGACGCCTTTTTCGACGATGGAGGACTGCAGGTAGAACTGCATCCACGGAGCGATGGTGGTGCCGATCACGCTGACGACCATGAAGACGTAGTCGTGGCTGCGCCAGACGGAAACGCTGGGCATGCGGACGGTGGCGGCGAGTGCGGTATGCCAGCCGGGATGGGCGAGGACGCCGGCGATGATGTAGGTGAAGTAGAAGACGGAGGCGACGAGGAAGACCTTCTCGACGCTTTTGTAGTCGCCGCGGACGGCGAGCAGCCAGACCAGAAGGCCGCAGAGGGGCACGGAGATGTATTTGGAGACGTGGAAGAGCTGGAGGCTGCCCGCGATTCCGGAGAACTCACCGATGATGTTGCCGTAGTTGACGACGACGAGCAGGATCATGACGAGGAAGGTGATGCGGAGGCCGAATTCCTCGCGGATGAGGTCGCTGAGGCCCTTGCCGGTGACGGCGCCCATGCGGGCGCACATTTCCTGGATGACGATGAGGGCGAGGGTGACGGGGAGCATGGTCCAGAGGAGCGAATAGCCGAACTGGGCTCCCGCCTGGGAGTAGGTGAAGATGCCGTTGGGGTCGTTATCGACGTTGGCGGTGATGAACCCCGGGCCGAGCACGGCGAGGATGAGGAGGATCCGGATTCTCCAGCGCTTCAGCATCGGGGCAGAGTCTCACCTGGTGGATTTCGAGGCCACTGGACCCGGGATCGGACGAGTGGGCGAAACCTCAGTTTAGGTGAGGATGGGGATTTCGTCGCCCATGGGAGCGGGAATTTTATTCGCGGTGCGCGCGGGGCAGGATCGGGGATGAGACGCAGGCATGGCCCGGGGCCGGAAGCCTTCACGGGAGCGGCTGGGCGGATATGCCAGCGCGCCGCCCGCGTAGACGTTGGTGCGCTGGCGGTCGCCGAGTGCCCGGTCGCCGTTCTGGTCGAACATAGTCAATGGCTGGCCGTCGTGGCCCAGTATATAGGCCTTGACCAGATGGAAGTTGTTGGTGGCGAGGTTGCAGGAGGGCAGATTGGTCGCACTGGCACGAGGACAGGACGCACCTCGGTCTGGGAAAGGAGACGCAGGCGAGGCGAAACGCTGCAACGAACACGCCGCCGGGCGCGAAGGTTGTTGACCTGCCGAGGCTCGGCGGGCTGCATCATCGGTACGATCTCGCAGCCTAAATCTCCACGCTGGCTGGTCCGCAGATCATTCGGCACTGAAACGCCAATGCCTGTCGTGGAAGTGCGTTCGCCGCGTTCTTCCATGTGCACACTGGATGGTTCCGGCCCCCGCCCCGCATCCATAGTGCAGCCTCATCCGGCATTCGCTGCTCCCCGAAACAGCTAAATACCGGCGAATTTCCCCCGGATCGAATTGTGGCGAGCGAAAGCCAAAAGTCATTTTGATAGAAGAGGCACTAAGCCGATCACGATGAACATGATCCCTGCAACGAGGCACAAAAGACGGCCAAGCCAGCGTGGTAGTTCTCTTTCACTTTTGAATCCAGCGCCACTTATGGGGTCCGCAGCCGTAAGCCTCGGGCCTACTGCGGAAAGTGCAAGGGCTCCGATTCCCAAGATGATCATAATGTAGTCCATACTCTTCTCCACGTTCCAAGGACGGTCCTTCCGATCCCCACCCGTTCATTAGACGGTTGGGAAAGGTTTCCCTTAATGCTCCAGAGCCGTTCCACAACTTACGGCGCTGGAGCAGCCATTGGTCTTTTGCAATGTATGCACAGTATTTTTCACGTTAGTTACGACAGCATTTCCGATTGCCCGGGTTAGGGCTTTCGTGTTCGCTGCGACCTGCACCCCTCCCTGAACCATTCCGTCGCTCGCAGTAACGCCCGCTGCCAAATTACTTAGATTGCCGCTTGCGTTAGCGGTGTTACTGCCTCCGATCGAAGATCCACCCACTACCGATGCGGAGTGACTCATGTTCTTAAAGGGGTTGACCAGCTGCCCATCTTTGGAGACAAGAATCTTACCTGTCTCGCTTTCGCCAGCGCCCAAAATGCGCCCTCCGAAAGTCGCTTGAAAACCCGCCGAGCCGTTCCCGTTGCGATCCGTCTGCGCAGAAAATACGACGCTTAAATTGATATTCGTGCTCGAGGTACCCAATTTTCCGCCGAGTCCCCCAAACGCGCTTATTCCGAGGGAAGATGTCGCCGTTTTCAATCCCGCTTCAATTGCTGGGTGCTTGGCCAGGAAGATGCCAACAGACGCGCCAACGGAAGCAGCCGCGCCCACGAATGGCCAGTGTCCGTCCGCATCGACGCCGCCAAGCGGATTGTCCAGCATGTAGCTGTAGAGGTTCAGCGACTGCGGGTCGTCCAGCTTCGCATACGGCACGGGCTCGACCTTGGCGCTCCAGTCGGGGATGAGGAAGCGGCCGGTGTGCCAGTTGTAGTAGCGTGCGCCGAAGTAGTAGTTCTGCGTTTCGGCATCGAGCTGCTTGCCGGTGAAGTGGAGCGGGGTGGCGTCGTCGGCGGTGGGAGCGGCGTGCTGGAAGCCGACCGGGGTGGGTCCGTCGCCGTAGGGCAGCTCGACCCAGGCTGCCTCGTACCATCCCTGCTGGTCGGTCTGCACCCGGCGGCTGCCGAGGGGGTTGGAGACCTGGAAGTGCAGGCCCTCGGAATCGTAGGCCGCCACCAGCGCGCCGTTGGCATAGACGTTGGTGCGCTGGCGGTCGCCGAGTGCCCAGTCGCCGTTCTGGTCGAGTGTGGTCAATTGCTGGCCGTCGTGGCGAGTATAGAGCCGGATGCCGTTCTTTTGGGGCGCAATCGAGCGGGGCCGGAGTTTCGGCGGGGGAGGGGCAGGAAAAGCGATTAGTCTGGATGAGCTATGCAAAACCGCATCAACGGAACCACCATGCCGGTGCTCGAGTTCCAGCTCGAGCCGAACGACGCCATCATTTCAGAGGCCGGGGAGCTGTCCTGGATGTCGGCCAATGTGCAGATGACCACGCACACGCAGTACGCGGGCGGCGGGGGAATCTTTGGGGCCATTAAGAGAGTAGCCGGGGGCGGGTCGCTGTTTATGACGGAGTACCGCGCGATGGGCGGGCCGGGCGAGCTGGCGTTTGCCACGCGGGTGCCGGGGCACATTCTGCCGGTGGAAGTGGGGCAGGGATACGAGTACATGATTCACCGGCACGGATTTTTGTGCGGGACGGCGGGGATCCAGATCGGAGTGGGATTCCAGCAGTCGCTGGGTGCGGGGATCTTTGGCGGGACGGGCTTTCTGCTGCAGCGGCTGAGCGGGCAGGGGACGGCGTGGCTGGAGCTTTCCGGCGAGATTGTGGTGCGCGACCTGCAGCCGGGCGAGACGCTGCTGGTGCATCCGGGGCACGTGGGTGCGTTCCAGGCGGGGGTGGGCTTCCAGATCACGATGGTGCGGGGCATCCGGAACCTGGTGTTCGGCGGGGATGGGCTGTTTCTGGCGGCGCTGACGGGGCCGGGGCGGATCTGGCTGCAGACGCTGCCGATTTCGCGGCTGGCGCACCAGATCATGGAATACATGCCGTCGCAGGGCGGCGGCGGCGCGGCCCAGGCGGGTGTGCTGGGCGGCATTGTTGGATCGATGCTGGACAACATGCGGTAATTGCTGGTTTTGCGGCAGGGAGAGCGGGCGGTTCGCGGGAGAGCGGGCCGCCCGCTTTGTTTTTGCTGGGCTGATTGGGCGAGAGGGCCCGGCCACTGCGTGGGGGTTGGGTTACTTCAGTGAAAGAATCCGCCATTGGTAATCTGTCCCTCGGCGGCGGCATCGCCTATGCTCAGACGCAACCCTCAGGAGCAGCCTGGGCACCAGGCACACCATTGACATGCCGAATCGCCTGAATTTTACGGATTATTCGCTGGTTTCCGCCGTTATTCCGACGCGGGGAAGGCCGGAGATGGCGATGAGCGCCGTGAACAGCGCTCTGCGGCAGACGTGGAAGCGGCTGGAGGTGGTGGTGGTGGTGGACGGGCCGGATGAAGCGACGGTCCGGGCGCTGCGGGCAGTTGGGCATCCGCGGCTGCGCGTGGTGGTGCTGGACGAGCAGCGGGGCGGCGCGGCGGCACGCAACGAAGGGGTGCGGGCGGCGAGCGGCGAGTGGATCGCCTTTCTGGACGACGACGACACATGGCTGCCGAAGAAGATTGAATGCCAGATGAGGGCGATTGAGGAGACTGCGGCGTGGTTTCCGGTGATTACGTGCCGACTGATTGCGCAGTCGCCGGGGGGAAGCCGGGTTTTGCCGTCGCGGGTGTA
>JAJZJJ010000281.1 GCA_021810175.1 Acidobacteriota bacterium
GACCCAGGGCCAACAGCGCCGGGTTGAAATGAGGAGCGAGCTGAACCGCCTGCTGCAGCAGCGGAATTGCGCGATCGGGCGAAGGAGCGACAACGCCCTGGATGTAATGTTCAAAGGCGTCCGTGTGCAGTTTGCCGTCGGCGGCGAGGAAGGTGGATTCCTCGACGTTGTCTGTCGGATCGAGGCGGCGCGTGACCTGCCAGGCAAGGCTGTTGATGACGTCGAGCAGATGACTGGCCTGACCCTGCTGCACCACGGGTTTCTGCAGGCGCAGCGCGCTGACGTCCAGAATCTGAGCGGTGGCGGTGAGTTGGTTGTTGACCAGCGTGAACCGGCCAAAGACGACGTAATCGACGTCGAGCATCTGGGCCAGGCGGATGGTCATGGCGCGCGAAGGCTGCAGGGAAGGGGGCAGGCCCAGATGATCGAAGGCATAGAGACGGTCGCCGCGCCCGATGGTGAGAAAGCCGGCGGAATCGAGGCGGCGATTCAGAACGTCAGGAAAGGCTTCGTCGACCCAGTCGAGGCCGCGCACGGGGGTGCGATTCTCGAAGGGAAGCACAAGCAGCAGCCGGCCATGGAATTGCGAGGGCGCAGGCGGCTTGGAATCCGAGGGTTCCTGGGCAAGCGCACACGTGGTCAGCAAAAGGAGCGCGAAAAGGAGGCGAAATCGACGAAGAAGCTGCACAACAAGGTGAATTATATTGTGTGGCGCAATTTCGCCCTTCCCGGGGCCGAAAGTGCTACAGGATGAGCCGGATGACGCGACGCAGCAACTCGGTGGCTGTCCCATAGACGAGGTGCGCGGCAAATGGGTTGACGAACGATGATGGTGGGAACTGCGAGATCGGCGGAGCGAGGTGCAACGCCGGGACGGCGACCAGGTCGCCGGAGGCGAAGAGCGCGGCGCCGAAGCCCGCGCCGAAGCCGGTCCGCGCCGCCGGGGAATACTCCGCCAGGCCTCCGTAGATCGCCCCCGCAAACGTCCCGAGTCCGTAGCGGACGAGGGGAGCGCCCTTCCGCTGTTCTTCGATGGAGAGATGGCGTCCGCCGGTGATGGTGGAGACGATCGCGTCGGAGGCCTTCATGGTGGCGTCCTGTTCGACGTTGTTCTGACCCTGTTTGTGTTGCTGTTCTTCGGCCCGTCGCTGCTCGTCGCTTTCGACTGCGTGGTGGAGCTTCTCGCCGGGGCCGCTCATGAACTGGTTCATGAGCCACGCGGCAGCGCAGCCGGCTCCCGCGCCCGCAATCATGCCTCTCACCAGATGCTTCTCTCGCGTCTGTGCCATTGAACTTCTCCTGCTCGCAACTGCGTTCTTCTGTGGAGATGCCAGCCGCCGAGCGCCGGATGGTCGGACACCACGCGCCGGGCAAAAGGAAATCCCCGCGGGAGTAAGCCGCGGGGATTTGCCAGGGGGAACGGGATCCGCTTACGAGTTCATGCCGGTGGGTGTTTTGCCGCGCGCAATGGCCTGTGCATCCTTCAGGTGCTTCTGAAGGACGGGGATCGCCTGCTCCGCATAGGACTTGATGGCGGGATTCTGAGCGTCCTTGGCCTCTTTTTTGTAGATCGCGATGGCTTTGGTGTGACCGAGGATCATTTTGCGCAGGTAATCGCGGTCGAAGACGGGGCCCTTCAGCTTCACCAGAGGATCGATCATCATCTTGTCCTGTTTGGTGCCGATCGCATTGGGCACGGTGAGGTTGGCCTGATTGGCGGCCTTCCACAGGTTGTGATAGTCCATGGTGTGATCGCTGACGAGCATTCCACCGTAGTCCTTGATGGCCTGTTTGGCGGCGACATTCTGGGCTTCCTTGCCGAGGTTAGCCTCAACCATGTCGGTTTGTGCGGCGAAGTTGACGAACTGCTGGTCGCTCATGGGCGCGGCGGCGGCCTTTTTTTGAGCCAAGGCCGGAACCGAGCAGAGAGCGAGACAGCAAGCGGCTGCGATAATGCGGTGCATAGCGTTTCCTCCCAACGGCCAATTAGATGCAAATGGAGCGGATGGAAGCGTTGGGGAATCGGCAATTTGGCACGATGGCCCACCCGATGGGCTAATGGCTGGTCCAGGTCTTGTCCGGTGCTTGGCAGAGCGTCTCCAGGGAGCATTCGGCGCATTTGGGCCTGCGAGCGACACAGATGCGGCGGCCGTGGTGGATGATCTCGTGCGAGAAGGAGATCCACCGGTCGCGGGGAATGACCTGCATCAGGTCCTGCTCCACCTGTTTGGGCTGGTCGGACTGAGTGAGGCCCAGTCGCCCGGAAATGCGCAAGACATGGGTGTCGACGACCACGCCTTCGGCTTTGTGGAAGGCTACGCCGAGGACGACGTTGGCGGTTTTGCGGGCAACGCCCGGCAGGGTGAGGAGCTGATTCATGGTTTCGGGAACCTTGCCTCCGAACTCCGCGACGAGGCGCTTTGCGGCACCGGAGAGAGATTTGGCCTTGTTGTGGTAGAAGCCAGTGGATCGGATCTCCTCTTCGATGGCGGGGAGCGACGCCTGAGCAAAGGCGGCCGGAGTGGGAAACCTGCGGAACAGTTCCGGCGTGACCATATTCACGCGGGCGTCGGTACACTGCGCCGAGAGGATCGTGGCCACCAGCAGCTCCCAGGCATTGCGGTGGTGGAGAGCGCATTCAGCGTCGGGATAGGCGGCCTGCAGGCGGCTGAGGAGGTCGTTGATTCGGGAAGAAGACAGATCGGATTGGCTGCTCGATTTGGCCGACGCTCGCGCCGGAGTCCTGCCCGCGGACCTGGACGGCGGCTTCCGTGCGGCACCGGAGCGCTTCGCGGGCCCAGATTTTTTAGCGGATTTGGCAGCGCGTTTTGCTGTGGCCGCGGGCTTCGGTGCGGGGCGGGATTTCTTTGCCGATTTCTTTAGCGGCTTCGCGGAGGGCTTTTGGGCGGGCATGGGGAGCATTGTATCGGTTTCCATGATGGGTGCTGGAGCGAGAGGGCCTGGACGGAGGCCATTCTGGCTGGTACTACCTCCGAGCTGCTGCCTGCCTGAGTTCGAGTGTGGATTGCTGCCGCTCTGCGCCGCCAGGATTCGTTTTCCTTTCGCTTCCGCGGCAGGCAGTTATGAGATGTTCCGGGTCGGCCCGGGATCTGTGTGGTCCGAGGGCAATACCAAAATGCTTTTCAGGGAGTAGTCTCGTACAGTACCGGATTTGCACCTGTGTTGGGCACCTGCATCCGGTGGTAACTGTCTCTCCAGGTCCACTGAAGCTCGAATTTCAATTTGGGAGGGTTCAAAAGGATGAACCAGCATGAGGCCTTGCCTGCCTGCTGCGCCTGCGAATCGCGCAGCAGCAGGGTTGCTCTCGACTGCGTTGTTCAAAAGCCGCACGGGCTATCTCGCATGACAAAACTCCGGTCGCTGCTGATGGCGGCCGCCAGCATCGCGGCGCTTAGTCTGTCTGTTTGTGGCACAGCCAGTGCGGCTCCGACCGCGCCCGCGGGACCGGTGGGCAACCCTGCCGCCTGCCCGTGGCTGAATCCGCATCTGCCCATCGCGCAGCGGGTGGCGATGGTCATGAAGAAGATGACGATTGCGGACGAGATCAGCATGGTCGAAGGCCATGGCATGAAACCGTATGCCGGGACCCAGCCGGCCATTCCCTCGCTTTGCATTCCGCAGTTCGGTCTCGAAGACGGCCCGAACGGCGTGGGCGACGGGCTGAAGGGAGTCACCAACCTGGCGTCGGGTGCTTCGCTGGCCGCGACCTTTTCTCCAAAACTTGCCTTTGAATACGGGCAGGTGATTGGCGCGGAACAGGCCGCCAAGGGCTCGGCGGTGGATCTCGGGCCGACCGTGAATATCGACCGCGATCCGCGCTGGGGCCGCGAGTTCGAGAGCATGTCGGAGGATCCGCAGCTGGCGGCGATGATCGGAGTGGCTGAAATTCACGGCATCCAGAGCCAGGAAGTCATTGCCCAGGTGAAGCACTACGCCGTCTACAACCAGGAGACGAATCGCAACACGCCGAAGGACAGCATCACCGTTTCCCGGCGGGCTATGCATGAGATCTACATGCCGGCTTTCCGTGCTGCGATCCGCGACGGCAAAGTCGGATCGATCATGTGCTCCTATGCGACGGTGAACGGCTACTACAGCTGCGAGAATCGCTACCTCCTCACCGATGTGCTGCGCGACGAATGGCATTTCCATGGGTTCGTCACCTCGGACTGGCTGGCGGTGCATAACATCTCGGCGGCCACCGCCGGAACGGATATGGAAGAGCCGCTCAACACTTACTTTGGTCCGGCTCTGCAGAAGGCAATCGCCAGCGGGACGATCTCCCGAGCCGTGCTGAATACGATGGTCGAGCGGATCCTCTATCAGATGTTCCGCTTCAACCTCTTCGATCATCCTCCGACGGGTTCGATCACTGCGGTGGCGACAAGTCCGGCGCACCAGGCCGTGTCGACCCGGATTGCCGAAGCCGGCACGGTGCTGCTGAAGAATGACGGGCACGTGCTGCCGCTGGCGGCCTCTGAAGAGATCGCGGTGATCGGCCCGGCGGCATCGGCCGAAGTGACCTATGGCGGCGGCGGCAGTGCGCACGTCACTTCCTCATCGACGGTATCGCCGCTGGCAGGCATCCAGGCCATTGGCGGGACATCGAGTGTCAGCTATACGCAGGGATTGCCGACGGCCGCGGAGCTGAAGCCCATCCCGGCGGCGGTTTTGTCGACTCCGTACACCGGCGCGCCGTTCGGTGGGGCTTATTCGGCGACGCTGACGGCGCCGGAAACGGGCACGTACATCTTCAGTTATACGAACGGGTGTCATTGCTACAGCATCGGAACATTTGCCATCAATGGCAGAACGCTGATCAGTAATCCTGGCACGCCTCCGGCCGAAACCTATTCGGCTGCCATCCATCTGAACAAGGGCCAGGCTTACAAGCTGACCCTGACGTCTCCCGCCCCGATGATGAACATCAGCCCGTCGGTGCTGAAGAAGATGATGGCCAAGGCCAGCCCGAAGCAGATAGCAGCCTACGAGAAGCTGATGAAAAGCGGGCCTCCGAGCAAGCTGACGTGGGCAACGCCGAGTATGGTGCGCAGTTATGTCCAGAAGGCCGTGGCGGCAGCGAAGTCGGCGAAGATCGCGGTCGTCGTGGTGGCGGATAACACCGAGAGCGAGGGTGGAGACCGTCCCGACCTGAACCTGCCTTCCGCGCAGAACGCGCTGGTGAGCGCGGTGGCCAAAGCCAATCCGCACACCGTCGTGGTGG
>JAJZJJ010000282.1 GCA_021810175.1 Acidobacteriota bacterium
TGGGCGCCCAGCGAAGCTGAAAGTTGATGGCGGCCGTGAGCGCTTTGGCACGGCATATCTTCAGGATCTCCCGAGCTTCCTCCAGCGTGTCGCCCATCGGCTTCTGGATGAGCACGGCGGCGCCGTTCGGCAGCGTGGGCAGCACCTGATGAATGAATTTCGCCGGAACGGCTATATCGAAGATCAGGGAGCGCTCGTGGGCATCGTAAGGAATCTGCCGCAGCGCCTCGTCGAGCGAAGCGACCGCCAGCGGAATGCCGAACTTCGCGGCCAGCGACTTCGCACGATCCAAATCCGGATCGACGATGGCCGCGACCGGAAATCCAGCCTTGCGATAGGCGGGCAGATGCGAATCATGGACGATGCTGCCCGCACCGATGCTGATGATGGGTCGCGGAGTCTGGGGACGAGGAGGAACGGCGGCGGAGAGGATTTCGCTGATCTGCATGATGAGGGCAGCCGGCGAATCCCGGCTGAAAGTTAACGATAAACAAAGGCGGAGCGAAAGCAAAGCCGGGGGCGATTCCGGCGATCAATCGCTGCAGCCTGAGCTATCCCGCCGCCTCCACCACGCCGCGGCACTCGCCAAACCCGATCCGCGAATACCCTTCCCGCTCGCACCATGCCCTGAGAATCACTTCATCGCCATCTTCGAGAAAGCCTCTTCGCTCGCCGTTGGGCAGCTCCAGCGGTTCCGCGCCACGCTTCGTCCGCTCCAGCAGGCATCCGACTGAGTCCGCTTGCGCGCCGGAAACCGTCCCTGTTGCCAGCAGATCTCCGGGCCGTGTGTTGCACCCGTTGCTCGTCTGGTGCGTCAGCATCTGGGCCGGAGTCCAGTACAGCGTCCGCAGATTGCCACGGCTGACCCGCGCCGGCGGCTGATCCAGTTCCCGCATTCGCGCCGTCCATAGCCACGCCTCCAGCTGGACGTCGAAGCCGCCACGCTCGCGGTCGACCTCCGACGACAGATATCCCAACGGCGCCGGGTCGCCCTCCGGCCGCGCATAGGCGGGCGCGCGGAACGGGGCCAGTGCGTCCAGCATCACCACCCACGGAGAAACCGTTGTCGCGAAGCTTTTCGCCAGGAACGGCCCGAGCGGCTGGTATTCCCAACTCTGCATATCCCTGGCCGACCAGTCGTTCACCAGGCACATCCCGAACATCCGTTCTTCGGCCCGCTCCAGCGGAATCGGCTGCCCCAGCTCGTTCCCTTCCGCCACAAAGATGCCCATCTCCAACTCGTAGTCGAGGGCGCGGGTCGGCATGTATACCGGCGCAGCCGCTTCCGGGCTCATCAGCTGTCCGCGTGGCCGCCGCACGGTCTCCCCACTCACCACAATCGAAGAGGCGCGTCCGTGATACCCGACCGGCACATATTTGTAATTCGGCATCAGCGGATTGTCCGGACGGAACAGGCGCCCCACGTTGGTCGCGTGATGGATGGAGGCGTAAAAATCCGTGTAGTCGCACACGCGAAATGGCGGCAGCATGCGCACGTCTTTCTGCGCCACCATCGTGGGAGCCAGCTTCTCCCGGTACTCTGGGTTCGTCAGCAGTTCCGCCGCGCGCCGCCGCACCTGGCGGCCCGCGGCGCTGCCTCGCGCCGCCAGCTGATTCAGATCGCCGCCACGCCGGCACGCCCGCACCACCGACCCCGGCAGCCGCTCCAGCAAGCCCATGTCCGCGCAGCATGCGAGATCCAGAATCCGGTCGCCGATGGCCAGTCCGATCCGCCCTGCTCCGTCGCCCTCATAAATGCCAAAAGGCAAGTTCTCCACCGGAAAATCCGTTTCCGGATGATTTGCCGACTCTACCCAACTTGGTCTCACACCCACCTCATCGCTTTCAGATCTTCAACTGGCTCTGTGAACGAACACGAACCGAACCCTATGGCAAACTGGCCCCGCACTTCCAATATTTGTTCCGTGGTCAGCCGGCGATCATGCCAGGCAATTGCATTTTCTTCCAGCCGGAACATCCCCGAATCTTCTTCCAGCAGCGTCTTCACCGCCGCTTCCCTGCTGCCACCGTGGAAGATCAATCCCGCCGCCAGCAGCACATTGATGAATCCATGCATCGTCGCCTGGGGACTCTGCGCCTCGTACGTGAGCCGCCGTACACCACGCGCCGCATGATGGAGTCCGGCGGTAGCCTTGAATGCTACTCCGGCCCTGCGGCAGGCCATCATGAAACCAGCCACCGCCTCCGCTGCCGGAATCGCATCCGCTGTCACGCCGCCGGTCCGCAGCTTCGCACGCGCCCGATGACTTCGCAGCATCGGAAGAATACTCTCGGCCATGGCTGGTGCGAATTCCACATATTGTGTAGGTGCATCCTGCGTTCGTACCAGCAGCGCTTCGGCAGCTTCCGGGCTCGCGACCCTGGTTTCAATGGCGGAAATGAACGCCGCTCCCTGCTGGAACTCCTCCATGGCGCGCATATCCGCCGCCGGATCGCCCGAACAGACCACGCTGAGCGTCCACGGTTCCTCGCGTTCCCCGCAGCACACACGCTCAAAGGAGTCAGCAAATTCCCCCAGCCGCTGCGCTCCAACCACAAAATGTCCGAGCATCCACGCGAACTCACCCCCGCTATCGGTCTCGGTTCGATAGCGCCGGTAGTTCCTGACGGCCTGCTCCATCCCCAGGCTCGCCGGTGGAAACAGACCCGCATAATCCACCGCGTGCGCCAGCAGCGCTTTCACCGCATCCATCGCAGTCAATCCTCTATTCAGGCTTTTTGAAGTGCTTCTTCAGCCCCTGCCAGCACTCGAAGTATTCGTGCTGCAGAATCTTCGTCTCCAGCGCGAATTTCGTGGGCCGCACGGGGAGCCCCGTTTCGAACATGAACGCCAGCGTGTTCTCCACCTTCACCGGCTTCAGTTCCGCCTGGCTTGCCTTCTCCCACGATTCCGCATCCGGTCCGTGGCCTGACATGCAGTTGTGCAGGCTGGCGCCTCCGGGCACGAATCCCTCTGCCTTCGCGTCGTACGCGCCGAACACCAGCCCCATGAATTCATTCATCATGTTGCGATGGAACCACGGCGGCCGGAATGTATGCTCGGCCACCATCCACCGCGGCGGGAAAATCACAAAATCAGCATTCGCGGTCCCCGCAACGGCTGAGGGCGATGTGAGCACCGTGTAAATCGATGGGTCCGGATGGTCGAAGCTCACCGTATTGATGCAGTTGAAGCGCGCCAAATCGTACTTGTAGGGAACATAGTTGCCGTGCCACGCCACCACGTCCAGCGGCGAGTGGTCGATCTCGGCCTCCCACATCCGGCCCAGAAATTTCCCGATAATCCGGAAATCCCCCTCCAGATCCTCGTAAGCCGCCACCGGCGTCAGAAACTCCCGCGCATTCGCAAGCCCATTGGCCCCGATCGGTCCCAGTTCCGGCAGCCGGAAGGTCAGGCCGTAGTTTTCGCAGATGTATCCACGAACCGGGCCCTCCAGATCGACGCGCATTTTCATGCCCCGCGGAACGACGCCGATCTCGCCCGGCTTCAGCCCCAAAATCCCCAGCTCCGTGTGAATCTCGAGCGCGCCTTCCTGCGGAACGATCAGCATCTCGCCGTCGGCGTTGTAAAAGTACCGCCCGCGCATCGGCGCATTCGCCACATAGACATGGATGCCGACACCCGTCTGCATCGCCGGATCGCCGCTGCCGCCCAGCGTGACAATGCCCTCCACAAAATCTGTCTTCTTCTCCGGCATCGGCACCGGATTCCACCGCATCTGGTTCGGCGGCGTCGGCGCTTCGGTAAATGGCCCGCTGCGGAACAGCCCCAGGCCGAGCCCGGCGCTCAGTTCGCTGAACGGCTTGTGCGTCACAGACGGCCGAATGCGGTAGGTCCACGTCCGCCGGTTCACCGCCCGCGGAGCCGTAAATGCCGTCCCGCTCAGCTGCTCCGTGTACAGGCCCAGCGGAGCCTTCTGCGGCGCATTCTGCCCCTCCGGCAGCGCACCCCGCTCCGCCTCGGTGGCAAATTCATTCCCAAATCCCGACTGATAGGCAAACTCATGCTGGGGCATGCGTTGACTCCTCCATGCGAAAACTCTCTACCCTACAAGGCCGCATTGAGGATTGGCAAATCCGGAATGGACGAGGCTCCATTCCTCGGGCAAGCTGTCACGACCCCATTCGAGGAGCCACCAAACTATGACGATTCGCTGTTTATACTAGCCCCATGAAAATGGGCGCTTTCCCCGCTCTCGGAATCCTCTGCGTCGCAGCCTGTCTCGAAGCGGGCGGCGACGCCATCGTCAGAGCCGGATTGCACGACCACACAAGGCTCGTCCGCCTGGCGCTGTTTGCCACGGGCGCACTCGTGCTCTTTCTCTACGGCGTTACAGTCAATTCTCCGCCCTGGGATTTTGGCCGGCTTCTCGGCATCTACGTGACCCTCTTCTTTGTCGCAGCGCAGGTCATCAATCTCGTCGCGTTCCGCGTACGCCCGGCCCTCTCCACCTGGGTGGGCGGCTCGCTCATCGTTTGCGGCGGACTGTTGATGACCTTCTGGCGCGTCTGACCTCCGTTCAAATCCTCCCTCACATCACCCGTGCCAGCCGCAGCCCCCGCACCGAGTTAAACACCATCACCCGATCCGCCCGCCGCAGATCCTCCAGCGTCACCACGCCTTCCACAATCTCCGGATGCCGCTCCAGCAACCAGCGCCGGTACACTCCCGGCAACAGCCCGCACGCCACCGCCGGCGTTACAAATCTGCCGCCTTTCGCGATCATCAGGTTGTGAATGGCCCCCTCGGTCACCTCGCCGCGCTCATTCACAAACACCGCGTCGTCGAAGCCGCCCGCACGCGCCTCCCTGAGCGCCCGGTCGTAGACCTCGCGCCGCGTTGTCTTGTGCCTCAGCAACACGTCCCGCGACTCCGTCCGCTCCCCGGCCAACATCATCCGCGCCGGGCCGGGCGCCACCGCCGACCCCGTCCCGCTCAGCGCCTCGCTGGTCACCGACACCTTGCCGGCCCGCGCCAGCAGCAGCCGAACTCGATGAGGTGTCCCGGGCTCAAGGCCTTCGGCCTCCTGCCGCAGCGCCTCCCGCACCTTCGCCTCGTCGAGGCAAAAGGCAAAATACTCCGCCGAGGCCCGCAGCCTCTCCAGATGCGGCTCCAGCAGAAAATACCCGTCCTCCCAGCGCAGCGTCTCGATGAGGTCAAACTGCTCCGGTCGCCGCGTCAGGAACCGAGCCTTCAGCAG
>JAJZJJ010000283.1 GCA_021810175.1 Acidobacteriota bacterium
TCATGTACAACCTATGCATAACAGATGGCCGTCTCGCCCGTCAGCGAGGGAATGAGAGCCGCGTACCGCACACCGGTATTCGCCGTGTTCCCAGGCGGGTCGTCTGCGACTTTGCGGCGTTACGATTGTAGAGCGCCGGGGTGGAGTGCGTGCAGTCCCCCGCCCGGCGACACTCGGCTGGCCGCGAGCGCGGTCAAAGTCGGATCGGGATGCGACCATCGATGTCAAATTTATCGTTTCTCCGTGACCGTCGCGGTTTCGCCGCTGCAAGTCTGACTCTCGCTCTGCTGCTGGCGCCGGCCGCAGGAGCCCAGAGGCTAACGAACAAGGCCACCGGCATATCGCCTCAGGAACAGAGGGGCATTGATCAGGACATTGCGCAGCATATCGGCGACGCACCGGGGAATCCGGGGCCGAAGGCGCATCTGTCCGGCGCGCTGCGCAAGGCCGACGTTCAGGCCGCCATGCGCAAAGTGGCGAACTGGGAGCTGACGCGATCGGAGCCGTATTTCGGGCGCACCTGGACGTGGGCGACGCTGTACACCGGTTTTATGGCGGCGAGCCCGGCGCTTCACGATCCGCGCTACCGAGAGGCCATGCAGAGTATGGCCGAAAAGTTCCACTGGAAGCTGCGCTCCAGGATTCCCATCGCCGATGACCAGAGCGTCGGGCAGAGCTATCTTGAGCTCGATCTGCTGCATCCGGCTCCGGAAAAGATTGCTTCCACGCAGCAGGCACTGAATCGGCTGGCGGCCGGCGTCAACGCTGCGATTCCCGCCAATCAGGCAAAAATTCCCTGGTGGTGGTGCGACTCGCTGTTCATGGCGCCGCCGGTCTGGTCGCGGATGTACGCCGTGACGCACGATCGCAAATATCTGAACTACGTTGACGAGCATTGGTGGCAGACGTCGAATCTTCTCTATGACCAGCACCGCCATCTCTATTTCCGCGACATCACTTATCTCCATAAGAAGGATCCGCTGGGCAAGCCTGTCTTCTGGTCGCGCGGAAATGGGTGGGTGATGGGTGGCCTGGCACGAACGCTGGAATACATGCCTCGCAACGAGAAGGATCGCAGCCGCTACGTGGAGCAGTTGCGCCAGATGGCCGCGGCGGTTGCAGCGCTGCAGGATCCGCGGAGCGGATTGTGGCACTCCGACCTGCTGGACGCTCGGGATTATCCGCAGCCCGAGGTTTCCGGGTCCGCGCTGATGACGTTTGCCATGGCGTGGGGTGTGAATCACGGCATCCTGAGCCGCGCTCAATATGAGCCGGTGATTGCCAAAGCATGGCGCGGCCTGGTGGAGCAGATTTATGCCGATGGCCGTCTGGGCAATATCCAGCAGACGGGCGCGGCCCCGGCCCATTATCTGCCGTCCTCAAGCTACAATTATGGCGTTGGAGCCTTTCTGCTCGCGGGTGCTCAGGTGGAGCGGATGGCGAAATAGGGATCCGGTGAGAAGTCTCCCCAGTCGAATTTTCTGCCGGAGATCGCCGCATATGGCTCATCCGTCCCTGTAGAACGTGCGTCTGCGACCGGCAGAAGCGGCGGCCTGGCGAGCGCGTGTGCGGCCCGGGGTGGATCAAACGCGACGGTTCGCGACTGAACCGGCAGACCTGGGCGTGAAGGAGCGAGCGTGGCCAGCAACCCGGATATCATCGCATCATCGCGGAGCAGCGCCGACCCGGTGGAAGATCCTTATCGGCTGCAGAGCCTCGACCGCGCGGTCGCGATCCTGCAACTGCTGGGCGAGAGCGAGGTTCCGCTGAGTCTGGCGGAGATTTGCCGCCTGCTGAATCTGCACAAGAGCACGGCGCATCGCGCGCTGATCGTGCTGGAACGGGGCATGCTGCTGGAGCGCACGCCGGAGAACACCTTTCGGCTGGGGCTGAAGTTGTTCGAGCTGGGAAACCGTGCCGTGCAGCAGATGGACGTTCGTGCGCGAATACGTCCTTACGCGCGGCGGCTTGCCGCGCAGCTGGGCGAAACGGTCCACGTGGGAGTTCTGCAGAATGCCTCGGTGGTGTATCTGGATAAGGCCGGTCCGGGGGGCCGAGTGTGCAGCGGATCGAAGACAGGCACCTCGAACCCGGCGTACTGCACGTCGCTGGGAAAGGCGATGCTGGCGTGGATGCCGGCGAGGGCCGTGCATCATCTTGCCGATCAGATGACGTTCGTGCGATTCACGGAGAAGACCATTGGCTCGCGCGAGGAACTGCTGAATGCGCTGCAGCGGGTGCGCCGGCGCGGTTACAGCGTCGACGACGAAGAGATCGAGGCAGGTGTCCGCTGCATTGGCGCGCCTATTCTCGACGAGGCGGGCATGCCGATCGCGGCCCTGAGCGTCTCCTGCGTGTCGTCGCGGATTCAGCCTTATCAGGCGCCGGTGCTGGCCGGACGGATCATGCGCTGCTGTGCGGAGATTTCCGAGTCTCTGCGGCTGCAGCGGAAGATACGCGGCCAGGCGATCGGCGATGTGGCCGAGACGGCCAGCTGAACTGAAAGCGCGGCGTTAGAGGGAGTCGCTCTCCGGCTCATGATCGGCGGCCGCAAGCTGAGCTGAAAACAACGATACATTGCTGCGCAGAACGATATGCGGCGCCAGGCGGATTACCCGTTGCGGCACCCGGCCCTCCAGCAAATACTGGAGCAGAGTCTCGAAGGCAAGCTTGCCCTGGGTGGAAGGACGCTGGTGCAGGGAAGCCAGCACCAGCCCGGCTTCGATCAGCGAAGCCAGCTGGCGGAACAGATCGGTCGCGACGATCCTCACCTTGCCCAGCATGCCGAGTTCGGAGAGCGCCTGCAGCACGGGCAGACTGTTGGCGGTGCTCAGATAGAGCCCGTCGGGCCGGGGCTTGCGCTGCATCAGGGCTCGGGTGAGGCGATAGGCCTCCCTGGGATTCTCGTGGCTTTCCAGTACCGGCAGCAGACTGATATGCGGCGCCTGCACGGCGAGGGTGGCGGCAAAACCCCGCAGTTTTTCGGCGTGATCCATGGTGGACAACTCGCCGGTGATCATAGCCACCGAAGCTCTGTCCGGCAGCGAAATGGAAAGCAACTCGGCGGCGATTCCCCCGCTCACCACGGCGTCGACAGTGACCGAGCCGATGCGCGCGGAGCCAGGAGCGTCGCTGCCGACGCACATCACGGCGGTACCGGCCTGAGAGATTTTGCCGATGAGAGGATCGAAGCTGCGGGAGTCGCCGGGCAGAAATATGATGCCGTCATACTCCTTCTTCGCGGCCCGCTGCAGGGCATCGAGATCGCCCACTCCAACCCGGGAATAGTCATGAAACTGCAGGGATGCCGAGACGCGCACGGTGGCGGCCGCGGCATCGCGAATGCCCTGGCGGAGGGGATCGAAGAAATGCGAGATGTGCCGGGGAAGGACGGCGGCGATGGAAAGGGTGCGGTTCAGCTTGAGCGCGCGCGCAGCGAGGTTGGGCTGGTATCCGAGTTCCTCGGCTTTTTTGAGAACACGGGCTCTGGTTCGGTCGCTGATCCCGGTGCGTCCATGGAGGGCGCGGTCAACCGTGCCGATGGAGACACGCAGGATCTCTGCGATTTCCCGGATGCCTGGAGGTTTTGACGAATGCGCCATCGTGAGGATTATCGTCTCTGAGCGTACTGGCCGCCCGCGAGGCGGTCAACGGTGTGCCGCCGAAACATCAGGAGGCGGCGCCGAGGCCGACAAGGTTGGCGGCGATGATGATGATGATCATGCCGACCCAGAGCAGGCGAACGGGGCGGCCGCGCGCCTGCCGCCATTCGCCGAGCGCCAGGCCGATCAGGCCGCCAAAGAGGACATAGAGGCTCATGTGGAGCATCCAGTTGATAAAGGATATGCGGGCGGGGATGTTGGCGGCTCCCCATGCGTAGAAGAAGAACTGGAAATACCACATGATGCCGCCGGCCGCGGCCATGCAGCCGTTGACGAGCAGAACCCGGCGGGGCTCAGAGAAGTCGCGGCGCAGCGAGAGCTGCCGGGAGAAGCCCAGGCGGAAGAAGCAGTAGCCGAAATTGATGAGAGCGCCGCCTCCCATGATGATTACGTAACTGGGCAGTGCGGCGTAGAGCGGCCTGACGCCGGCGTGCTGCGCGGCCAGCGCCATGGGGCGCGCGGCGTCGATGGCGAAAGACATGCCGGAGGAAAAAATGCCGCAGAGGATCGCGAGCAGCAACCCCTTCTTCAGGTTGAATTCCTCGGCGCGAATGCCCATGCGCTGTTCCCGCTGATGGCCGGCCCAGGAAACAACCGCGATGCCGATGAGGGCGAGGACGATTCCGGCGATGGTGAAAATGCCCATGCGGCTGGTGAGCAAATAGAGGAGGCGTCCGTGCGCAATGGGGGGAATGAGGGTTCCGACGACCAGGGTGACGCCAATGGCGACGCCGATGCCCAGCGACATGCCGAGATATCGCATGGTGAGGCCGTAACCGACATTGCCGACGCCCCACATGCATCCAAAAAGGAACGTGAGAGTGAGCACGTGGCTGGGGATGGAGGAGTAAAAGCCGAGAAAGTGCGGAAGAAGAATGAGACTGACCAGGACAGGAAGGAGCACCCAGGAGAAAATGCCGGCGACAATCCAGGTGGTTTCCCAGGACCACTTTCTTACCTTTTCAATGGGCGCGTAGAAGGAGGCAGCGGCCGCTGCGCCAATCGTGTGCCAGCCGATTCCGGCGAGAATCGAAGACATTCTTCTCCCTTCCCCTGGGGGACGCATCCGGAAATCGGTGCTCTGGCGAGCGCCGATAGCCGGGACGAGCGGTTTTGATTTCTTTGCAGCCGAAGGCGAGACCCATATTACTCTTTCAGCAGCACGTTTCGCAGGGAAAAGAGTTTCCCATTTGTGTTGCGATGCGATGTTGCGTTTCGCGCGGTTTGACACAATCGGCTTCAGGTGAGAGGTTTATGCCGTCCCCCGATCGCTCTCATGCTGAACCTGAATGGAGCATTCACCGAAAGGGATGCGGATGACTGAGGGTGGCGGATGCGGCGCGCGAGGCGGAATGACAGAAGTAATTCAGTTTGCCTGGTTTTGTTTTGACTCGGAGCGGGGGGCGCGGTCATAATCGATCCCAGCCATATTTCAATAGGGATTATGTTTTATATGAAGGTGCGGGTGTGAAAACTGCCGAAGAGAAGGTCAGCCAGGCCCTGGATGGGCTTACCATTGAGCTCCCGTCGTGGGGTTTTGCCAACACCGGCA
>JAJZJJ010000284.1 GCA_021810175.1 Acidobacteriota bacterium
TGCTGTGTTCGGTACCGTTTCTGGGGCCGGTCCGCGCGGCGGTGCTGATCGGGCGGGTGCAGACGCCGCACCGCTTCCGCACCAAGCGGCAGTTCTGGGCCTATTGCGGCCTGGCACTGGAGATGCGCGACAGCGGCGAATATCGCATCGTCGACGGACAGGTGGAGCGAAGAAAGAGGCCGGCGCAGATTCGCGGCCTGAACTGGAACCACAACCATGAGTTGAAGAACCTGTTCAAGGCCGCGGCCACCTCGGCCAGCGCCTCGAATGGAGTGTTTCGTGAGTTTTATCTCGGGCTGCTAAAGAAAAACATGCAGCCGGAGATGGCGCGGCTGACGCTGGCGCGCAAGATCGCCGCCATCACGCTGAAGATCTGGAAGAAAGGAGAAGCATTCGACGCGGAACAGTTGAAGCCACAAGCAGCTTGAGCGCATGGCGTGCCGAACGGAGAGCGGAGTGATCGCGGAATCCAACGGCCACAGAGCGCTCGGGTTCGAGGGTGAGTATCTTCGGCGGGTTTAGGCAATCAGTCTCAAGGGCCACCGTATGCCCCCTCGGATAACCCAACAAAGCCATAGGCCACGAGTCTCAGATAGAACCATGGTTGGCAAATGCCGACACGCTGCTTCGAGGCGCAAAGGTAGCCGGACCGAAGAACGCGAACGATGATGACTCCGAGATCTCCAAGGAAAACGGAAACGAAAAGCCATGCTTCGGCGAACAGTATTGCAGCCGCCAACAGGGGCTGGATGTCAGAAAAATATCTTCCCCGGGCGGATCAGGCGAAGTGTTTTTTCTTGACATCCCCTTTTATAGAACATCCCCTTTTATAGAACCCGAGGAGTTTCTGTTAGCTGGGGAGTTTGGGGTGGAGGTTGAGGAAGCCGGCGCGGTTCTGGTAGGCGCGGGCGAAGGCGGCTAGTTTTGCGTCCTGGTAGAGGCCGCCGAGGAAGGTGATGCTGACCGGAGTGTTGGGGCCGCCCTCGCGGTATTCGAAGGGAATTTCCGGCGGCGGGACGGGCGCGTCGGCGCCGCGCAGGCCGTTGGGCACAATGACGGCAGGGTTGCCGGTGAGGTTGGTCATGACGAGCTGTTCGCCGCCGGTGGGCGCGACGATGACATCGACTTCGTGGAAGATTCCGGCGGCGGCGCGGACGGCCATTTCGCGGGCGCGGTTGGCCTGGATGTATTCGACGGCGGGGTAGAAGCGCGCGACGCGGAAGATGTTGGGCCAGGCGTCGGCGCTCTGGTCGACGAGCAGCTTGTCGCGGCCGCTGAGGGTGAGTTCGCTGAAGGCGGCTGCGCCTTCGGCATTGAGCAGCGGGGTCATGGCGTCAAAGGGCAGCCTGGGCAGCTCGACGGGCTTGAGCGTGACGCCCATGCTGTGGAGCTTGTCGAGCGCGGCCGCGTCGTACTGGTGGTCGTAGGCGCGGAGCTTGCGATAGAAGGCGCCGATGGCCATGTTGCGCTCGCGCTCCTTCTTTTGCGCGGCGGTTTCGTTGGAGGGCGGCGGTGGAGTGTGCTCGGCGTGCGGCTGCGGCGGTTCGAAGGCCTTTTCGAGGTAGCCGACGCGGAGGCTCTTCCAGTCGAAGCCGGCGTTCCAGTTGAAGGCGGCGTTGTGGACCGTCTCGTCTTCGCCGTCTGGGCCGTAGATGTGCTGGAGAACGATGGCGCAGTCTTCGACGGCGCGGCAGATGGGGCCGATCTTGTCCATGGTCCAACTGAGAGCCATGGCGCCGGTACGGGGCACAAAGCCGAAGGTGGGACGTAAGCCGGTGACGCCGCAGCGGGTGGAGGGCGATGAGATGGAGCCGAGGGTTTCGGTGCCGATGGAAAAGGCGACGCAGCCGGCAGAGGTGGTGGAGGCGGGTCCGGCCGAGGAGCCGCTGGAGCCTTGATCGGGATTCCAGGGATTACGGGTTTCGCCGCCGAACCAGATGTCGCCCATGGCGAGCGCGCCCATGGTGGCCTTGGCGATGAGGACAGCGCCGGCGGCGTCGAGGCGCTGGACGACGGTGGCGTCGTAGTCGAAGCGCTGGTCCTTATAAGGTGCGGCGCCCCAGGTGGTGGGATAGCCCTTGACGGCGAGGAGATCCTTGGCGCTCCAGGGCAGGCCGTGCAAGGGGCCGCGATACAAGCCGCGTGCGAGTTCGGTGTCGGCGTTGCTGGCCTGGGTAAGGGCGCGTTCCTCGGTGATGGTGATGACGAAGTGCAGCAGTGGGTTATAGCGCTTGATGCGCCGGATGTACATCTTTGTGAGATCGACAGAGGAGACTTTGCGCGTGCGGATGAGCTCGGCGAGTTGGGGGATGGTGTAGAAGGCGATGTCTTCGAGGTTGGACGGGAGGGTGCGGATGGCCGGAGGCTTGCTGTAGACGGGCTTTTCGCGGGTGGAGTCGACCGTGGCGCCGGGCGGCAGGGGATCGAAGATGAAGGCCGGTGGCATGCTGTTGGGCAGGTCGAGCTTGCGGATGGTTTCGTAGGCCTGGCGGTTGTCGTTGAGGCTCGAAATCATCATGGGGAGGTCGGCCTCGGGGATGGGGACGGCGGCGAGCTGCGCGGCCTGGCGGATCATTTCCGGAGTGATTTTCGCGTAGGCAGGGGCTTCGGCGGCGGTCGTGGTCTGCGCCTGCGCCTGAGTGGCGAGGGTATAGAGCGCACCGGGGAAGAGTGTGGATGCCAGGCCGAAGCGGCCACAGACAGCAAAGAAATCACGTCGATCCAGCGCCATAGCGAAGATCCTCCTCATGAAATACAGAGAAGTGGAAGTATAGAGCATTTTCAGCACGGAACTGTATGAGTTTGCGCGGCAGGGAGGGGGCGCGGGCAGAGCGTGAATGGTGTGGCGCCGGTGATTTCGCAGGTGCGGAACGGGTGGAAGCGCGAGCGGCGGGAGAGGTTGGCGTCCCATCCTTGGCGCGATGCAAAGGCGAAGGATGGGATTGCCGGTTGGGTTGGATTAGAGCATCTTCCCTATTCCTGGGAACTTTCTGAATTGAACCAAGCGCAGCTTTTCTTAACGGAAAAGCTGCGTTGAGATTCTCTCTTCGGTGTTTACCAAGAGAGGAAATGCTCTAGTGGAAGTCGAAGTACTGCATGACGTCCTTGCGGAGCTGGACGCGGCTGGCCTGGCGGGTGTAGAACATGTGGCCGCCGGGGAACTCGTGGATGCTGATGCGGGCGCGCAGTGCTTCGGGCATCTGGTTGACGCTGAGGATGGAGCCCATGAACGGGCAGGAGAGATCGTTCCACCCATGGCCGATGAAGACCTTGAGGCCGGGGTCGGCGGCGACCGCGTCGCGGAGCTGGTTGACGGAGCCGTCGCGCAGGTTGGCGTCGCGGTGCCACTCTTCGTTCACGGTGTAAGAGAGCGTGTGGTAAGGCGCATCGGTCTTCCAGCCGACGACGTTGGTGACGAAGTTCACCATGGCCTCAGTGGTGGGGGCAATGATGGACGCGAGGATGGGATCGTTGGCGCGCCGGTAGGGCGACCAGGGGAATGGATCCAGCATGGTTACATTTGAGTCGTAGATGGAGCCGATCTTGCCCTGCTCGCGCCAGGCTTCTCGGAGGTAGGACATGGTCTGGAAGCGGCCGCCGGATTCCTTGACGTAGGTGGGGTTGAGGCCGGTCATCTGGGTGACCTTCTGGATCATGGCCTGCTGCTCGGCGGGATCGGAGGTTCCGGCGATGAGTGCGGTGGCGTAAGGTCCTTCGTCATAGGCGATGACCGACTGCATGGCCTGCGTGGTGAGTTTGCCTTCGCGCTCGAGGTGGGCGGCGACGATGGGCGGCAGGGTGATCATCCAGGGGATGGGCGAGTAGATGTAGCCTTTGCTCTCGTCCATGGGATTGAGATAAGGCGAGATGAGGATGAGACCGTTGACGCCGACGCCGAGGCGGGACTGCAAGTAGTAGGTGACACGCGGGCCGCGGAAGCCGCCGTAGCTTTCGCCGATGACGTACTTGGGCGAGAGCATGCGGTCGTTCTGGACGAGCCACTTGTAGACGACGGTGGAGAGGTAATGAATGTCAGGAACGGTGCTGTAGAAGAGCTTCTTGGTTTCGGCCTCGTTGACGAGCGAGCGGCTGTAGCCGGTGCCAATGGGATCAATAAAGACGAGATCAGTGAAGTCGAGCCAGGTGCCCTGGTTGTCGCTCATGACGATGGGGCCGGAGGCGCTGTCGTTCTTGTTGCCGATGCCGTCCAGATGCTTGGGGCCGATGGCGCCGAAGTTGAGGAAGACAGATGACGCGCCGGGGCCTCCGTTGAAGGCAAAGGTGACAGGGCGATTCTTGCCGGGGATGGTGTAGGCGGTGTAGACGACCTTGCCGGCGATTGCGCCTTTTGCATCGCGGATATTGATGGTGCCGACGGTGACCTTGTAGTGGAGCGTCTTGCCGTCGAGCACGGTGGACTGCTCGATGCTCTTGTTGGGCGGGAGCGGCGGGAGCTTGTCAGCAGAGGATTTTTCTGCAGCGGGCTTGGCGGATTTTTCAGAGGTTTTGGCGGAGGTCTGTGAGGCGGCGTGCCTGTTGTGATGTTCCTGTGCATAGGCCGGACAGAAGGCCGAGGAAACCATCAGGCAGAGTGTGGCGCAGCCGAGCGCAGCCCAAGGGCGAGCGGCGGAAGCAAAGGGAATTTTCATGCTGTTAACGATAGCGCACTGCGAGAGCGGCGGGAAGCGAGGCGAGCGCGAGATTCCGGGTTTGGCGGCAGGCGAGGATGCGGCAGCGGCTGGATTTTTGCGATGCGTGAAAAGCCGTGGCCCGGCGCTGCTTTTTGAAACGGCGGAAAGCAGGCCGGGCAGATGCGGCGTGGTGCAGCTTAAGGGATGGGCAGCGGCGGAGGCGGATCGGGCGTGGGGCCCCAGTGCGTATCGCGGCTGAGGGCGCGGATGATCTGGATTTCGCGGGCGCGATAGGGCTTGCCGTCCTTATGGTAGAGGTCGTGGAACCAGACGGGCGGCTGAATGAGCACGTAGGGACGCTGCCAGGAATCCCAGGGAAGGTAGGTTTGCGTCTTCCCTTTGACGAAGCCCCAGTTGATGGCGCCGACGTTGTCGCGGCGAGCGATGGGGAGGATGGTGTCAATGGTGCTGCCGACGCCGCGGGCCATGTATTCAGTGCAGATGATGGGGCGGTGGTACTGGGCGAGGTCCTTGATGGCGGCGGCGAACTGCTCGGGCCAGCCGTAAT
>JAJZJJ010000285.1 GCA_021810175.1 Acidobacteriota bacterium
CCCACAGCACATGCCCCTGCAGATCCGTCACAATCGCCTGATAGTAATGCCCGATCGTCGGATTCAGCAGTTCCACGCCCGTCTGCGGCTGCCCTTCCGTTTTCACCTTGATCGGCGGAATCATCCCGGCCGAATAATGTCCGGTCCCGAAGACGTGGTCCCTGTCGTCCACTGTCGTCCCGTCGGCAAACTGCACCTCGGCCCGCATGTGGTACCGCGTGTCGCCACGCATTCCCGCCACCAGAATCTTCACCGCCTGGTTCGCCTGCGCTGGAACCGTCCATGTGCGTTTTCCATAGGCCGCCGTCCGCCCAAACTCCACCGTCACCGTCGCCGCCGAGTGCGGCCGGATCGTGTACTGCGCCACCTGCGGGTTCTGCGTCGGCGCAACCATCCCCGCATCGAAGGAGTCCGCCCCATGGCCGATGACCACCACCTGCCGGGGCCTGCATCCCACCGCCAGCAGCGACGCCAGCATCACCACCGCGCCCCGCGCCACCCACCCAGTAACTTTTCGATTCAATGCGTTTCCCCGTTTTAGCCGAGGCTGGAAGGTTCCTGCTCCGGAAAGTCATCACATGGCGCAGCCATGACTGGCGCCTTGCCCGCTCACATCTTCGCTGTGACGTTGCATCCATTATCTTCACTCGTCAGCCCGTTCGCCATCCTGGAACTGCCCGGCACCCAGGTCCGTGCTATGCTTAAAGCACGCTCAGTTGTTTGGTTGTGAGCCGTTCCCGCCTTCATCCGCCGGACCGCCTTCCACATAAAGTCCAGGCCCCTCAGCGTAATGGCCCTTTGTCATGGTTTTTCCGGGCCAGGCTGCCGCGCCAGTGCGCATCCCAGCCGAAGACGCAGCGTGTGGGTTTTCAAATCCTGACTTCGGCGCTCTGTCTGCGCCTCCGGGTTTCCTGCATATCGACGAATGAATTTTCCGGCCGCCGCGCTTCCAGCGCCGCGCCAGACACAATCGGCTCGCCGCCAGTGGCGCTTCCATGGATGAGTTGGGGATTGCCCCCACGGATGGAGTTCCCGGCAGGCCTGGGCCTCACAGGATCAAATTGAACAGCTTTTCTGAAATGCCTCTTTCCGCGGCTCTGCAGCAGCAGATTGCACGCGCAAACTTCATCACCCCCACGCCCGTTCAGGCCCAGGCCATTCCGCCAGCCCTCGAAGGGCGCGACGTTCTCGCCACCGCCCAGACCGGCACCGGCAAGACCCTCAGCTTCCTAATCCCCCTCTTTGAGCGCATGCCGAAGAACACCGGCTCCAAAGCCGCCTCCGCGCTCGTCCTGCTGCCCACCCGCGAACTGGCCATGCAGGTCATCGATCGCTGGCGTCAGCTCACCGGCTCCACCCGCGGAACGGCCATGGTCTGCGGTGGCCTCGCCGAAGGCCCGCAGCTGGATGCCATCCGCCGCGGTGTCCGCCTCATCGTCGCCACACCTGGCCGGCTGGAAGACTATCTCAACCGTAATCTCGTCGATCTCAGCGCCATTAAGATGCTCGTCCTCGACGAGGTTGACCGCATGCTCGACATGGGCTTCAAACCCGCCATGCGCCGCATCGTCGGCGCTCTCCCTCGGCAGCGCCAGACGCTCTGCTACTCGGCCACCCTCAGCCGCGAAATCGGCGAAGTGGCCCAGGCGTACCTCAGCAATCCTGTCCGCGTCGAAATCGGCTCCGTCCTGCGCCCCTCGCCCAACGTTGAGCTGCAGACCTTCGATGTCACGCCGGACAGGAAGCAGGCACTCCTCGAGCACCTGCTCGGCTCGCATCAGGGCAGCTTCCTCGTCTTCGTCCGTACCAAGCACGGAGCCGACCGCGTTGCTCGCCGTCTCGTGAACGCCGGACACGCCGCCACCCGCATCCATGGCGACCGCACCCAGTCCCAGCGCAATTCCGCGCTGCGCAGCTTTGCGCAGGGCCAACACCGAGTCCTCGTGGCCACGGATGTTGCCGCCCGCGGCATCGACGTCGCCGACGTCGCGCACGTGGTCAATTTCGACATGCCGAAGGAGCCGGAAGATTTCGTCCATCGCGTCGGCCGCACCGGCCGCGCCTCAGCTCGCGGAGTCGCTTCCACCTTCGTCTCGCCCGACGAGCAGCACGAAGCGCGCAAAATGGAACGCGCTCTGGCCATCACCACCAGAAAATTCCGCGTCCGTCCCAATACCGAAGCACAGCCAGCCCAGGTTCGTACAGCCTGAACTGCAGCGGCGCCGCATTGCGCTCCTCCCCATGCGGCGCCGCACGCTTCCCTCGCGTGTCTCAATACGGCGTGCGCCCGCCCGTCACCCCATACACTTCCGCCGTCACATAAGTCGCATCCTGCGACGCCAGAAATACATACACCGGGGCCAGTTCCGCCGGCTGCGCCGCCCGCTCGAACAGCGTATTCTTCCCGAACTCCGGCAGATGCCCCTTTGGCATCGTTGACGGAATCAGCGGTGTCCACACCGGTCCCGGAGCCACTCCGTTCACCCGAATCTGCTTCTTTGCCAGTGCCTTTGCCAGTACCTTCGTCAGGCTGACCAGGGCCGCCTTGGTCGGCGCATACGCCGGCAGCGACGCGCTCGGCTCAAATGACTGAATCGAACATGTGTTGATGATCGAGCCGCCCGGCGGAATCCTCTGCGCCGCTGCCTGCGACAAATAGAACGTCCCAAACACATTCGTCCGGAACGTCCTCTCGAATTCATCCTCTGGCACCTCGCCAATATCTTCGTAGGTCCGCTGGAAGCCTGCGTTATTCACCACAATGTCGACGCACCCCAGTTTCTTCTCCGCCGTTTCCACCAGCTTTTGGCAATATTTCTTTTTCCCCACATCGCCCGGCGCCAGAATCGCCTTGCGTCCGGCTTCCTGCACCCATTTCGCGGTTTCAGCCGCGTCCTCTTCTTCTTCCGGCAAGAAGCTCAGCACCAGGTCCGCACCTTCCCGCGCGTAAGCGATCGCCACCGCTCGGCCGATCCCGCTGTCCGCGCCCGTGATGATTGCCACTCTGTTTTTCAGCCTGCTGTTTCCCGCATAACTCTGCTCGCCGTGGTCCACGGCCGGAGCCATCTTCCCTTCCCTGCCCGGCGGCGCCTGCTTTTCAGCGGAATATGGCGGTTGTGGCTCGGCTTGCTTCGGCTGTTGTTTGGTGTTTCTGGACATAACCTGCTCAGATGCCGCCCCCGTCTTCCCGGTTTTGCGCCATAAACACGCGCCCCCGCCTGCAACCACAGCCCGTCGCGGCGGCTTCCAACTCCCCGGGAGATGAATGATGAATGCATCCGATGTTCTCGTCGAGCGCCTGATTGCCTGGGGCGTGGACACGATCTTTGGCATTCCCGGAGACGGCATCAACGGCGTCTTTGAATCGTTGCGCAAAAATAAGGACCGCATCCGCTTTGTCCACATGCGCCACGAAGAAGCTGCCGCCTTCGCCGCCTGCGCCTACGCTAAGTTCACCGGCCGTCTCGGCGTCTGTATCGCCACCTCCGGCCCCGGTGGCATCCACCTGCTCAACGGCCTCTACGACGCCAAAATGGACGGCCATCCCGTCCTCGCCATCACCGGCATGCAGCACTCTGACCTCATCGGCACCTTCACCCAGCAGGACGTCTCGCTCGACAAGCTCTTCCAGGACGTCGCCGTCTACAACGAGCGCGTCATGAGCGGCGCACACATGGAAAGCGTCTGCGACCTCGCCGTCCGCTCCTCCATCGAGAAGCGCGGCGTCTCGCACATCACCATCCCCATCGACATTCAGGTGCAGGAATCGAAGAAAGGCCGCTCTTCGCGCAATCCACCGCACCACACATCCGCCACGCCGGCCTTCTCCGATCACCTGCCCTCGCGCGTCGATCTCGAACACGCCGCCGACATCCTCAACCGCGGCAAGCGAATCGCCATCCTCGCCGGCCAGGGCGCGCTCAATGCCACCGCCGAACTGGAGCAGGTCGCCGAAATCCTCGGCGCGCCCATCATCAAGGCTCTCCTCGGCAAAGCCGCCGTCCCCGACGACAGCCCTTACACCACCGGCGGCATCGGCCTCCTCGGCACCGAGCCATCTCAGGACGCGCTCGAAGACTGCGACACTCTCTTCATCGTTGGCTCATCCTTCCCCTATGTCGAATTCCTGCCTGAGCCAGGCGACGCCAAATGTGTCCAGATCGACATCGATCCGCAGCGCATCGGCCTCCGCTATCCCGCCGATGTCGGCCTCGTTGGCAGTTCCCAGGCCTGCCTCGAAGTCCTCATCCCCCTGCTCAAACAGCACGACAAGGGCTTCCTCAGGAAGGCTCAGCGCCGCAAAAAGGACTGGCAGGAAACAATGGAGGAGCGCGGCACTTTCATGTCGAAGCCGCTCAAGCCCATGGTCGTCGGCTGGGAGCTGGGCAAGCGCATCCCGCCCAATGCCATCGTCACCTCCGACTCCGGCACCATCACCACTTGGTGGGCGCGCTATGTTCCCGCCCTCCGCGGCCAGATGCACAGCTGCTCCGGCAACCTCGCCACCATGGCCTGCGGCCTCCCCTATGCCATCGGAGCCGCCATCGCCTATCCCGACCGCCCCGTCTACTGCATCATCGGCGACGGCGGACTCAGCATGCTCATGGGTGAGCTCATCACCATCGCTGCCTACCGGCTCAACATCAAAATCATCGTCATCCGTAACGACACGCTCGGCCAGATCAAGTGGGAGCAGATGGTCTTTCTCGGCAACCCCGAATACGGCGTGGACCTGCATCCCGCCGACTTTGTCGCCATCGCCCGCGGCTGCGGCCTCAACGCCGTCCAGATATCCGAACCGAAGAATTGCGCCGCCCAGCTCGACAGCGCCCTCGCCGCCCAGGGTCCCACCCTCATCGAGGCCGTCGTCGATCCCTTCGTCCCGCCAATGCCAGCCAAGATCAAAGCCGGCCAGGCAGCGAAGCTAGCCGAAGCCCTCGCCCGCGGCGAGCCCAACCGCTCCCGCATCATCCTGACCACAGCCCATGAACGAGTCCGCGAGCTCGTCTAAAACTCAGCGGCGCGCACCATCCAGATGCGCGCCGCAACTTCGATCCCCGGCCACTCACCCCGCCTCCGGCATCGTGTCATCTTCCGCCGTCACCACCGTCCCCTGGTGGAACACAACCCTCCATCCCCCATCTCCCCGTTCCCAAATCGTCGACCGCCGAGTCA
>JAJZJJ010000286.1 GCA_021810175.1 Acidobacteriota bacterium
AAAGCCTACAAGCTGCCCCCGCTCGACGTCCCCGAAGTCGACCCGGCCGTTCTTCTGGGCGAAGCCCAGCGCTCGCACAACGCAGAGCTCCCGGAACTCAGCGAAATCGAAATCATCCGCCACTTCACCCGCCTCTCCACCTGGAACTACGCCATCGACCTCGGCATGTACCCGCTCGGCAGCTGCACCATGAAGTACAACCCGCGCGTCAACGAGTTCGTCTCGCGCCTCGAGGGCATCGCCGAGGCCCATCCCTACCAGCCCGAATCCCTCTCGCAGGGCGCGCTTCAGGTCATGGACACCCTCCGCCAGTGCCTCCTCGAAATCACCGGCATGGACGCCATCACCCTCCAGCCCGCCGCCGGCGCACACGGCGAATTCACCGGCATCCTCCTCATTCGCGCCTATCACGAGTCCCGCGGCAACGCCCGCAAGCACGTCATCGTGCCCGACTCTGCACACGGCACCAACCCCGCCACCGCCGCCGTCTGCGGATACGAAGTCGTCAATCTCAAGTCCAACGCTGACGGTGGCATCGACGTCGAAGCCCTCGCGCAGATCGTCAACGAAGACACCGCCGCGCTCATGCTCACCAACCCGTCGACCATCGGCGTCTTCGAAAATCAGGTCCACAAAATTGCGGAAATTCTCCACGCCAAGGGCGCGCTGCTCTACATGGACGGCGCCAACATGAACGCCCTCGTCGGCAAAACCCGCCCAGGCGACTTCGGCGCGGACGTCATGCACCTCAACCTGCACAAAACCTTCTCCACGCCCCACGGCGGTGGAGGCCCCGGCAGCGGCCCCGTCGCCTGCAAGAAGATTCTCGAGCCTTTCCTGCCCACGCCCGTCGTCGCGCGCAACGCCGAGGGACGTCTCTATCTCGACTACAACCGTCCCCAGTCCGTTGGCCGCGTGCGCATGTTCTACGGCAACTTCGGCATGTTCGTTCGCGCCCTCGCCTACATTCTCGCCAATGGCCCCGACGGCCTGCGCCAAACCACCGAGGACGCCGTCCTCAACGCCAACTATCTCCGCGCCAAACTCGAAGACCTCTACGAGCTCCCCTACAAAACGCCCTCCATGCACGAGGTCGTCTTCAGCGACAAGCGCCAGACCAGGAACGGCGTCAAGACCGGCGACATTGCGAAGCGCCTCATCGACTACGGCTTCCACCCCTACACCGTCTCGTTCCCGCTCATCGTCCCCGGCGCGCTCATGATCGAGCCTACGGAAAGCGAATCCCGCGAGGAACTCGACCTCTTCGTCGACGCCATGCGCCAGATCGCCCGCGAAGCCGACGAAAACCCCGATCTCATCCTCAACGCGCCCCACTCCACCCGCGTCTCGCGTCTCGATGAAACCACCGCCGCCCGCAAACCCATCCTCCGCTGGCGCCCACCCGCTCCCGACGCCACCGCAACCACAGAACCCTGATCTGGCCGCGCCCTTGCCTCAAGTCGAACTCAATCAACTTGCGAAAGTAGCCGTGGACAGCGCCGTTGCTGTCCATCGCACCCTCGGCCCCGGCCTGCTCGAAAGCGCCTATGAAGCCTGCCTCGCCTACGAGTTGCGCAAGCGCGGACTTCACATCGAAACCCAACTGACGCTGCCCATCGTCTACGACGGCCAGCGCGTGGAAGCGGGCTACCGCATAGACATCCTCGTAGAGCATAGCCTCATCATCGAAGTAAAGGCCGTGGAATCCCTGGCTCCAATTCACAGAGCACAGTTACTCTTTTCTTGAAACTGAGCAAATGCCGCCTCGGACTCCTGATGAATTTCAACGTGAAATTGATGAAAGACGGAATCGTCCGAATCGCTAACGGCCTCTAGGTCAAACCTATAGCATTCACCACAAGGCCCCCAAAAACTTTGCGCTCTTTGCGGTGAATTGATTCCTTCCAATCGGAGAGAAAATGTCCATTTTTCATGATGGGCACAGCCCGCGGTCGCCTCGCCGTCGCTCTGGACGCCCTCACCGACGCGCTCGTCCTCGTCGGCCAGCACGGCGTCTACTGCGTCTCCAACCGCAATCCATCCAAGCCCGCGCTCGATCTTCAGGCCGTCACCAGCGAAATCAACGGAGCCAAGCAGCTCATCCAATCCGTTATGGAAGAACTGCGGCAACAGCGGGAACAGCAACGCGATCTACCTGCCCCGCACGAGTAGCCGTGCCATACTCGCCGGTGAATTCCCTCGCCGGCCGCACGTCCACCACGCCCCACAGCAGTGACCGGTCCCGCACCGCCTGGTTCGTCTTCAATTCTGGATCCGGCTCGCTGAAGCTGCGTATCACCACCTTCGCCTCGCTGCTCGCCGCATTCCGCACCGCGCTTGCCAGCCGCCGGGCATACGATGCATCCGCGCCATCCAGAATGTTCGACAGCGCAAAGCCGTCAAAACTCCCCGCCGGGCATGACTCCAGATACGAAGCAGCATCCCCCAGCACAAACCGCAGCTGCGCGTTGTAAGGCCGTCGCACGTCGATCATCTCGCCCCGCAGCAGAACCCGCGCATAAGGGTTCGTCGCGTTGGGATGCGTCGCAAATCCCCGCGCCAGTCGCCCACGCATCACTTCGCCAAAGTACGGTGGCAGGCACTCCAGAAATTTCTTCGCGTAAATCAACCGCATCGCCGCGCGCGAAAGCAGCAGATCAAAGCACGCCCTGAAGACGGTCGTGTCCAGATGCACCCGCCAGAACGTCGCCTGCTCCTCCACATCCGTCATCTCAAGAAACTGTTGGAGCAGCTTGCGCTGCCAGCCCACCAACGGAGCCAGTTGCCGCGCCATCTCCATCGCGCGCTCGGCGTCGCCGCGCCGCGGCATCGCTCCATTCGCACGCGCCTGCGCATACTGCAACTGCACCGGATTCAAATCACACGCCACCACCTCATGCTCACCCGCCAGATGCAGCGCTGTATTGCCCCCTGAGGCAATGCAAAAAATGCGTCCCGCTCCGGCAAAGGCTTCCTGTTCCACCTCCGGATCCTCGTGCATCTGTCCGAAAACCAACCGATGCCCGCCGCGCTTGCCCTTCAGATTTCCGGTCTCCCACGCCGTCCCCAGGCTGATCCCCCTACCCAATCCCGGACTCATCGTTTGATCATCCTTATGTCCTTTTGTCCGCCTGCATCTCTACCGCCTTATCGCCATTGCGCCGCAAACCCATACCAGCATCAGGAACGCCATATTCTTCAGCACCATCCCCACCGGATCGAACACCAGGTGCCGCGCCCACAGCAGGGCATTTCCATTCATCAACACCAGCAGCATCACTTCGGCCAGCGCACACCATGCCGGATGCACACCCGTCAGCACCCACAGACCCAGAAAAATCTCGACGGACCCAACCACTTTCAGAATCTTCAGCGCCCGATCCGGCGTACATCCCGGCAGCTCCACCACAATCGCCAGCTGCGACGGCATCATACCCAGCACCTTGCACCAAAGCCCCTCGTAAAGCCACACTGCCGAAATGCTGATACGCATCCAAAACAACGAGGGCAAGATCAACGCCAGCGTACTCACATCCACCCCCTGGACTCCAGGTCTCCATGCCTGACTGCTTCGCCGCGTCCCGGTAGTCTCCTTTTACCGCGCGTAGCCCTCAATATCTCGCTCTGCAGCGTCGCAGCCATCCGCCGTTCCACTGCACGCGGCCGCTCCGGAATCATTCCCTGCTTCACGATCTCACCGCCGCGATACACACATCGTACGCGCGCTCCCACATGGCTCTTATTCCCTTTCCACCCTCGCGGCGCCACAATCGCCGGCTGCACAATCCATCGCCGCTGCCTCCGCTGGGTATCTCGCAAAAATACTCCATCCCCACGCCTCTTCGGCGCTCATCGGGAACAGCAGCATCGTTTCCGCTCGTTCATTTACGGCACTACCTCCGAACCACAACCCCAGCCGCATCTGCCAGCCGCGCTTGCGCCAGCCCGCCGGCCCCCGCGCCTCAAGAGTTGCACCCTCTATCGGCATTGCTGGAACCATACGCAGCCCCTTGCGGCTTGCTCAAAGGAACCGTCCAGGGCGGGGTAAATTCTGCTTGCGTCCCCGGCTTCGCCGCGACTCGGAATTTGTTCGGACTCTTGAGCCAACTTGCCATGTCGTCCACTCCCCGGCTGTGACGCGTATCACGACCACCCAGCCCGCATCTCCCCGAATCCTCCCCCACGCGCCGGCTTCCATTCACTTCCCCGATCAGCAAATCCTCCCGCTTCCCGCTAAAATGATGGAAATCAACAAATTCGAGCCGCCCGCAAGCCTTCACCATCGCGCCCCCGTCGTCCGCGTGGCATTTCCGGCTCCAAATTAAATTTCCGTCATATTGGGGGAATCTCATGCATCGTCCCGTCTCAGTTCGACTCGCCGCTCTCGCCCTGTGCGCCCTATCGCCGCTCTTCGCCTCCGCTCAAACCTCCAAGGCTCCGGCAAAATCGGCCGCTCCCGCTGCCGAAACTCAGCCGGCTCCCAAAGAACGCACCGTCGTCACCCACGCCACCGTCACCATCGACGGACAGACAATCCCCTACACCGCCACCACCGGAACCATCCTTCTCTACAACAAGAAGCACCAGCCCACGGCCAGCGTCTTCTACATTGCTTACACCAATGACGGCGTCAAAGATCCCTCCACCCGCCCTATCACCTTTTCCTACAACGGTGGGCCCGGCTACGCCTCGGCATTAGTCGACATCGGAGGCTTCGGACCGCGCCGCATCCTCTGGCCCGCACCCGGCAGCACCCAGGGCGAGCTCCCGCCCTATCACCTCGTCAACAACGGTGACAGCATCCTCAACAGCACCGACATCGTCTTCATCGATGCCGTCGGAACCGGCTACAGCCGCATCCTCGGCAAAGGCACGCCAAAAATGTTCTACGGCTTCAATGAGGATGCCGCTGCTTTCTCCCAGTTCATCCAGCGCTACATCACCCGCTTCCACCGCTGGAACTCGCCCAAATTCCTCCTCGGCGAGAGCTACGGCACCACCCGCAACGCCCTGCTCGCCAATGACCTCGTCAATGCCGGCGTCTACCTCAACGGTGTCATCGAGTGCTCCACGGTCCTCAATTTTCAAACCATCGACTTCATGCCCGGCAACGATCTTCCCTATGCCACCTACCTGCCTTCTTACGCCGCCACGGCCTGG
>JAJZJJ010000287.1 GCA_021810175.1 Acidobacteriota bacterium
CGAAGCAAAATGAAGGTCGTCGCCGTCCTCTACCGCCTCGCTCCCGAGCATCCCTTCCCGGCCGCCCTCGACGACGCCATCGCCGTCTACAAAGACCTCCTCAAAACCTACAAGCCGGACCATATCGCCATCTACGGTACCTCCGCCGGAGCCATCCTCACCGGCGAAGTCGCCGTCGACATCAAACACCTCGGACTCCCCGAGCCTGGCGCCCTCGGCATCTTCTCCGGCTTCGGCGACTTCAGCCGTCGCGGCGACTCCCAGTCCCTCTTCGCCCTCAACGGACTCTCCGGCCACCTCGCCCCGCCTAAACCCGGCCCCATGGGTAAGCAGTACGTCGGCAATACCAATCCCCAAAACCCCATCCTCTCGCCCGTCTTCGCCAACCTTCACGGCATGCCACCCTCGCTCTTCATCTCCAGCGAGCGCGACATGCTCCTCAGCGGCACCAGTATCCTCGAACGCGCATTCCTCCGCGCCGGCGACAACGCCAATCTCATCGTCTTTGAAGGCCTGCCCCACGCCTTCTGGAACGACGTCAGCCTTCCCGAATCCCGCGAAGCCTATACCGACATGGCCGATTTCTTCATGAAATATCTCAACCCCGCAAAAAGCTGAGGCAGCCATCGCTGGCTGCCTCAAAGAACCTCATAACCGCAATAACAGAACGAACGAGTGTCACTCCGCAGGGAGAAAACCCCGGCTGCCAGGAAATCTAAACCGCAAGCCGCTCCAGCGCCTGCGGCTGTAAAACCGTGAGTGACGCCCCGCGGATCGAGATCAGCTGGTCCCGCTTCAGCTGCCCCAGAACCCGCGTCACCGTCTCCCGCGTCGTCGCCGTCATCGACGCAATCTCCTCGTGCGTCAGCGTCATCACGCAGCGGCCCGCCGGCAGATGCTCCGGAGCCTGTTCCTTGCTCCATTCCAGCAGCAACCCGGCCACTCGCCCGGATGCCGTTGCCGGCAGCGCCAGCCGCCGCACTTCCGAGAACGCCGCCTTATACTCCTGCGCTACCGTCCGCGCCGCACGCATGCTCGCATCCGGATTCCGGTCCAGAAAATCCAGCAGCGCCTGCCGCCGAATCGTCTTCATCCGGCACGGCTCCACCGTCTCCGCCGTCACTTCGTAGGGTTGGTTCGCCAGCGCCGCGGAAAGTCCCAGCACTTCGCCCGCCCGCGCAATCTTCAGAATCAGCGTCCGCCCCTCGCGGCTCGTCGCCGAAAGCTTCACGCGTCCGGAGCACAGCACATGCACCGATCCGCAGCTATCTCCCTCGCGGAAGATAATCGCTCCGCGGCTGAACTGCACCACCGTTCCTATGTTGTCGAACTTATCGACGGCTGAGTCATCCATGCTGCAGAAGAGGTGCTTACCGCGTGCCGGGCAATCCTGACATCCCTGATTCCGTTCCATCTTCGTTCTCCTGGGGAGGTGATGCCCTGTCTATTGCACGACGCGTGCCAAACATCCGTCACACACTCATGTGATTGAAATCACAAAACTTGTTGCAACGTTCTGTTTCATGCTCATCTCCCCGCGCCCCTGCGCCCTGCGCCATACCGCAACTGCGCCCTGCGCCTTTTCGCGCAGCCCGCTTTCGTCCCGCGCCAAACTGCTACGATTGAATTAGTTACCCCGCGTCCCCGGCTCGCACATGAACCTATCCATCGTCATCGTGGACGACAATCCCGGCAGCCTTGAGCTGCTCTCCTCCGCGCTGTCTCGCGAAGGCGTCCTCATCCACACCGCCTCCCGTCCCGGCGTCGCCCTCGACCTCATCCGTCAGCACCACCCTCAGCTCGTCCTCACCGACCTCGTCATGCCCGAGATGTCCGGCCTCGACCTCCTCAGCCGCATCATGGAGTTCGCACCCGCCACCGACGTCGTCCTCATGACCGCCCACTACACCACCGAGACCGCCGTCGAGGCCATCCGCAAAGGTGCAGCCGACTACCTCGAAAAACCCATCCGGATTCCCCTCCTCCGCGAGCGCGTAGGACGCCTCCTCGAAGACGCCCGCCGCCGTCAGGAACAGCACCCCGACTCCGCTGAATTCGAGGGCCTCATCGGCGACAGCCCCCGCATGGGCGAGCTCTTCGCGCGCATCCGCCGCATCGCCCCGCACTACCGCTCCGCCCTCATCCAGGGAGCCACCGGAACCGGCAAGGACCTCGTCGCCCGCGCCCTCCACGCCCGCAGCGGCGTCAAAGGCCAGTACGTCGTCCTGAACTGCTCCGCCGTCGTCGAAACCCTCTTTGAAAGCGAGCTCTTCGGCCATGTCCGCGGCGCATTCACCGGCGCAGACCGCGACAAGCCCGGCCTCTTTGAAGCCGCCAGCGAGGGCACCCTTTTCCTCGACGAAATCGGCGACATGCCTCTCGCCACCCAGGCCAAACTCCTCCGCGCCCTGCAAAATCAGGAGGTCCAGCGCGTCGGCTCGCTCCAGTCCCGCAAGGTCAACGTCCGTGTGCTCGCCGCCACCCACCGCAACCTGCGCCAGGCCGTCGCCGACCGCCACTTCCGCGAGGATCTCTACTACCGCCTCGCCATGGTCGAGATCCAGGTCCCCTCGCTCGCCGAACGCAGGGAAGATCTGCCCCTGCTCATCCGCCATTTCGTCGACCGCTTCTCCCGGCAGTTCGGCAAGCGCATTCGCGGCGTCACCCCACGCGCCCGTCTTCTTCTCGAACGCCACTCCTGGCCCGGCAACATCCGCGAGCTGGAAAACGCCATCGGCCACGCCTGCATGATGGCCGAAGCCGACGAGATCGACGCCCCCGATCTGCCTGCGTCTCTCCTCGGCGAAGACCGCGGCCAGCCGTCCCTGCCGACCGCGCCCATGCCTTCGTTAGTCAATCCCGAATCGGACGCCTCGCTCGCCGCCCAGGAGCGCCAGCTCGTCTCGAATGCTCTCGAACGCGCCAGCGGCAACCAGTCCCAGGCCGCGCGCGCCCTTGGCATCGGCCGCGACGCTCTCCGCTACAAAATGAAAAAGCACGGCCTGCTCTGACGATGAAGCAGTACGCCGCGCTCTGACGAACAGCGCTATCCGCCCTGCTTCTCCGCTCCCAGCATCCTCGCCACCGCTTCCCGCAGCACTTCCGGGCTCGCCGGCTTCGACAGGTACTCCGTGAACCCAGCCGCCAGAATCTTCTCCCGGTCGCCCCGCATCGCGCTCGCCGTCAGCGCCAGCACCGGAATCTCCCGGCAGTCTTCGCTTTGCCGCAGCTTCTCCAGCGCCCCGTACCCGTCCAGTTTTGGCATCTGCAGGTCCAGCAAAATCAGGTCGGGCTTTGCCGCGCAGGCCACCGCAACCGCCTGTTCTCCGTCCTCTGCTTCCGCCACCCGGTAGCCGGCGCGCTGCAGCACGATGCGCAGCAGCTCCCGGCTGCTCGGCCGGTCGTCCGCAATCAGAATCAGCGAATTGCCTTCTGGAGTAGTCATATGCGTTCTCAAACCCTGCCACTGCAAAAGGCACAGTCAGCTTAATCGGCCAGCATTTCAAGTGAGGGGTTAGCCTCTATGCTATCTCCGCTTCTTCCGCGATGGGAAGCATGAAGCTGAACCGGCTCCCTTTGCCCGGCTCGCTCTCGATCTCGATCCATCCGCCGTGCATCTGCACCAGCTCTTTCGTGATCGACAACCCCAGCCCCGTCCCCTCTCGCACTCCGCTGGTCGCATGACCCACCTGGTAGAACTTGTCGAAGATATTCTCCTGTTCTTCCCGCGGAATCCCAATCCCCGTATCGCCCACCGTCACCCGCGCAAACCCACTCTCTTCCGATGTCTCCACCCACACCGTCCCACCCTGCGGTGTGAACTTCACCGCATTGCTCAGCAGGTTGTAGAGCATCTCCTTCACCCGCAGCGGATCAGCGTCCACCTCGCACGTTGCCCCTCCTCGATCCTCCAGCGCGATGCCCTTGGCCACCGCGCCCGGACGTATCGCGTTCAGCGCCTCCTCCATGCTCCGCCGCAGCGGATACCGTTCCCGCTTCAGCACCAGATGCCCGGCCTCGATCTTGCTCAGATCCAGCACGTCGTTAATCAGTTCCAGCAAATGCTCCGAGTCCCGGTGAACGTGGCCCAGAAACCGCTTCTGCGCCTCCGTCAGCGGACCTTCGCTTTCCTCTTCCAGCAGCTCCGTGAATCCGATGATCGTGTGCAGCGGCGTCCGCAGCTCATGGCTCATGCTCGCCAGAAACTCGCTCTTCAGCCGGTTCGCCCGCTCGATCTCCTGATTGCGCATTTCCAGCTCTGCCGTATAAATCTGCTGCAGCTTGCGCACCTCCTGCTCGCTGCGTTTCCGCTCGCTCACATCCCGGATCACAGCCGTCACATGCAGCCCATTCTCCGTCTGGATCGGGCTCAGGCTGATCTCCACCGGAAACAGGCTCCCGTTCCGCCGCCGTGCGTGCAGTTCCAGCCCGCTGCCCATCGGACGCGTTCGCGGATGCTCCAGATACGAGTCCCGATGATGATGGTGCGAATGCCGCACCACATCCGGAACCAGCATATCCACCGATTTCCCGATCAGCTCCTCGCGGTAGTACCCGAACATGTCCTCCGCAATCCGGTTAACCAGCACAATCTCGCCCGTCGTCGACACCTCCACAATCGCGTCCGGCGCCGCCTCCAGCAATTGCCGGAACCGCCGCTCCATCCGCGCCTGTTCCTCCAGTGCCAGCCGCTGCTGGCGCTCCGACATGTCGATATTCGTCTCCAGCACATGCGACTGCGCCACTCCCAGTTCCCGAATCCACCGGCTGAGCACCGTCAGCTGCCGACCCGTCCGCGTCCGATGCAGAAGTTCGCCCTCCCAGTGCCCTTCCGACTGCAGCTTTTTCTCGATCTCCTCCACCGGCTCCGCAAACACTGTCCGCAGCACCTCGTGGCTCACCCGCCCCATCACATCCGCCGCCGTCCACCCATAAAGCCGCTCCGCTCCCTTGTTCCAGTAAACAATCCGGTCCTCATGGTCGCGCACCAGAATCGGCTCGTACGCCTGATCCAGCAGCTGCGCCTGTCGCCTCGAAATCTCCTCCCGCTCCTTCTGCTGCGTAATGTCGCGGGCGATCTTCGATATCCCAATCAGTTTCCCCGCATCGTCCCGCACCGGCGAGAGCGTCAGCGAAACCACCAGCGCCCGCCCGTCCTT
>JAJZJJ010000288.1 GCA_021810175.1 Acidobacteriota bacterium
GTAGTCTACCTTCACTGTCAGCGCGACGGCTTCGATGTTCGAGCACGTCAGTCCGGTCGTCCGGCCGCTCTTGGCGACCTCCATGCCCAGATTCCCCGCCGTCAGCGTTTCGCCCTGGCCAGCCATGGGCGGAGCCGCTTGCAGCCCCCCGTCCGGCCCAGGCGCTCCCAGTTGCAGAATGCTCCCGGATCGATCCACTGCCCCCGGAGCAACCGAGGCCAGGGCCGCATCCACATTCGTCGTCGGCGACGCCAGCGGCACAAAGTACCGCAGTGTCCCCACCGGATGCAGAATCGATCCTGGACGGCTCAGCGGTGTACACGCCCCGTCGATCAGGCCCGGCTGGTCGATCGTATCCCCCGCATGCGCCTGGTCGGATTCCGCCAGCACATGATTGTTGCTCAGAATGTATTCGTGTTTCCCCGGGTCTTCGACCAGCGCCCCCAGCGTCCCTCCGCAGCAGTCCGCAATGTACGAGTTCCCTTTCGAGTCCTGATACGTGTCGAAATCCCCATCGTTCCCGCCCGAGGTCCCCAGTGCCGCTGGCCCGGTCTGAATCGTCTGATTCGTAACAGGATCGCTGACAATTCCGTTGTTATTCAGCAGAACTCTCGCCGCGGATTTCACCGGCCCGCCATTGACCGCCGCAATCACATAAATCTCGCGCGCCGGCATGTTGCTCGGAGCCGTGTAGTTGACCGTGCAGGTGGTGTACCGGTCTTCGCTCTTCCGGCACGCCGGATTGCTCAGCGTTCCCAGCACCCCGGCCGGAGCCGATCCGCCTGTGGGCGTCCATCCCAGCGTCCACTGCACATCGCCCGCATTCACTTCGGAAATCTGTGCGGTCACTTCCGCCGTGGCTCCGGGCGCCAGCGCCATGTCCTGCGGCAGCAGCGGCTGCACAAATCCTGGATGCAACATCAGCGTCAGTGAGGCCGTAGCTCCGCTGGTCCCCGCGCCATCCAGCCACGCCTCCAGCCGAACCGGCACGCTGTCCGCAGACAGTGCTCCCGGCGCCGTATAGACGCCTGTTGCGTCGATTTGCCCCTCGCCCAGGCTCGCCGCGTTACCCCCGGAGGCGATACTCCACCGAACCGGGGCCGCTCCGCCAGACGGAACCGACGCCCGCAGCGACACTTGCCCATTCGTCCGGACACTTGACGCCGACGCGCTCAGCGACAGCCCCGCCCCGCTTCCCGCCGTGGAATAGTTCATGGAGCCGCAGCCCGTCACCCCCACAGCCAAAAGGCCCAGCACCAGCCGAATTATCGCTGCCCGAGTCATCCGTCGGATTCAGAGATTATCTTAGCCTTCCGCCTCGCCTCTTCGCCGAAAATGAAAAAGGGAGTGCCATTACACTCCCTCTTCCATCCATAGCTCTTCCGTAATCAACGAGCAGCAGCTACGCGGCTACGTTTGATTTGTGATCTCTGGCCGGTACCAGCTGCGGTACAGCGACTGGAGCGGGTATAACCCGCACTTCGCCAGCATGGGCAGCCTTCATCCGGCGAATCTCGCGGGGCGTTAGGGGCCTCATCTCTGTAGCCGAGTAGTAAATTTGCTTCCCGCACGAAAGGCAGACCTTATACGTCTCCTGTCCGATGGTGAAGGGACGCGTCACTTTTGAATGGCTGCAACCAACCAGAATCTCAACAAAGAAACGAACTACCGACCGAAGGCAGTTAACCAGAATACTCATATCGAACACGCTCTCCTTTCTTCTGGTCATCGCGCGCATATCATCAGATGCGCCATCCGCGAAAATGTCGCCCGCCAACGGGCAACTTTTAACTCCCCACGCGCACGACCAGCTTGCCAAAATGAGCCCCCTGCTCCATCCGCCGCAGCGCCTCGGGCAGCTCATCGAACCTAAATACTTCATCCACCACGGGTTTCAGCTTTGTCTGTACAATTGCCCGGTTCATCTCCTCGAAATCTGCCCTCGATCCGACATAAATCCCCTGCAGGTGAACCTGCTTGTGCAGAATCCGCGGAATCTCAATCCCTTCCTGCGACTGGCTCAGCACTCCGATCTGCGCCACCGTTCCCCCAATGCGCACCGACCGCAGCGACCGCGAGAAGGTTCCCGCGCCGCCCACCTCCACCACCAGGTCCGCGCCGCGTCCATCCGTCTGCTTCTCCACCCACTGATCCCAGTCGGGCTCCGTTCGGTAGTTCACCCCGGCATCCAGCCCCAGCTTCTTTGCCCGCTCCAGCTTGACGTCGCTACTGGACGTCCCCACCACCCGCGCTCCCAGCAACTTCGCGAACTGCAGCGCAAAAATCGACACCCCGCCGGTGCCCTGGATCACTACCGTATCGCCGGCCTTCACCCGGCCGGCATGAACCACCGCATTCCACGCTGTCACCCCCGCGCACGGCAGCGTTGCCGCTTCCTCATAGGACAGGTGCTCCGGCACGCGCACTACTCCTCCTTCGTGCAGGACCACATATTCGGACAACATCCCGTCAATATCCCCGCCCAGCGCCCCGCGGATCTTCTCCGCGTCCGCCGCGCCGTCGATCCAGTTCTGCATAAAGATCCCGGCCACGCGGTCTCCGGCCTTCACCCGCGTCACGCCCTCGCCCACCGTCACCACTTCTCCCGCCCCGTCCGACGCCGGAATCCGCGGGAGATGCATCTTCGGGTTGTACTTCCCCAGCACGATCATCAGATCGCGGTAGTTGAGCGACACTGCGCGCACCCGCACCAGCACCTCGCCCCGCTGGAGTTTAGGGTCGGCCACTGTAGCCAGTTCCAGCTTTTCTAGACCAAACGAAGGAATTCGCCATACTTTCATACACCGACGGATGCCCCATCCCCCCAGCAGGATGCAGGATTCCCCCGGCGCAAATGCCAATGCGCGGTACGATAGAAATATGGCCAGAGGATGGGAGAGCAAATCCGTGGAGGAACAGATCGAACAGCAGGCGCAACCAGCAGAAAATACGCAATCCGCATCCGCGGATGCACCACCCACTACCCAGCAACTCGCCGCAAAAGCAAGTCGTGAGCGCACCCGTCAGGCTCTCGAACTTCAGCGCGACCGCATTCTCGACGAACGCACCTCCAGCCCCATCCGCCGCGCCGCTCTGGAAGCGGCCCTCGCCGACATCGAGGCTAAGCTCACTCATCTCTGAACCTCATTGCCGGCTCTCCGCCAAAGGCGAAGTCGTCACGTCCTCGACCTCTGCCTCGCTCAGGCTTTTCGGTTGAATACCAGCGAATTCGCCTGGTCCACCGTCGTCATCAGCACCCGCGCAACATTCACATGCGCCGGACGCGTCGCAGCCCACACCACCGCGTCCGCCACATCTTCAGCCTGAAGCGGCGTAATGTTCTGGTACACCCTGGCGGCCCGCTCCTTATCCCCCCGGAACCGCACTTCGCTGAACTCCGTCTCCACCATCCCCGGATCGATGCTCGTCACCCGCACCGGCGTCCCCATCAGGTCCAGCCGCAGGCCGTCGTTGATCAGCCGCACCGCCCCTTTTGTCCCGCAGTACACATTCCCGCCAGGATACGCGAGATCCCCAGCCGTCGACCCCAGATTGACGACGTGCCCCCGTCCGCGCTCCACCATGCCCGCCACCACTGCCCGCGTCACCCACAGCAGGCCCTTCACATTGGTGTCGATCATCTCCTCCCAGTCGTGCGGATTCCCCTCCCACAGCTTGTCGAGCCCGCGGCTCAGCCCGGCGTTGTTCACCAGCACCTCAATCTCTCGCCACTCTTCCGGCAGCGCCGCCACCGCTCGCTCTACGCTGGCTCTGTCCCGCACGTCCAGCGCGAAATTCCGCACGTCGGCCGCTCCCGAGGCACGCAGGGCCGCCTCCATTTCTCTCAGTCGCTCCGTGCGCCGAGCCGCCAGCAACAGCTTCGCGCCCTCCGCCGCAAACGCCTCGGCACACGCTGCGCCAATCCCCGCGCTCGCCCCCGTAATGAAAACAACACAACCCTTCAAGCTCGTCTTTCTCATAGCTCCATTCTCGCGATTATTCCCTGCTGTGAATTGCCTTTTCCAGTTGGTAGTATCCCGCCGCCCAATCCTGGTCCTTCATCCCCGCCTCAATCGCCCGATAAAACGTCTCCATGAACACATCGCCCAAAGGCGTCTTCACCTCTGCCTCGTGCGCCGCTTCCCGGAACAGCCGCATATCCTTCTCTCCCAGCGCGATCGTCCCGCCCGGCTTTTCCGGCGGATGCAGCATGATGTTTCCGTACATCGCGTAGAACGGCGACTGGAACAGCGCATTGTTCACCGTCTCCAGAAACACCGCCGGATCGATCTCCATCGCCTCCGCAAAAATCATGCTCTCGGTCAGCGAGGCAATCATCGCTGTAATCATAAAATTGCCGCCGAGTTTCATCGCATGCGCGCTCCACGCATGCTCTCCCACCACCGTAATGCCACGGCTGTAGGTCTCCATGAGTGGACGAACCTTCTCAATCGCCGCCTTCGGACCGCCCGCCGCAATCCAAAGCTTGCCCGCCTCGGCCACATGCGGACGCCCAAAGACCGGAGCCGCCACAAACACCTGCCCCCGATGCCCGTGTTCCTCCGTCAGCCGTTTTGAAAGCGCCACGCTCAGTGTGCTCAGCGATACATGGATCGCTCCCGCTTTCAGGCTCTGCAGCACTCCATCCCTGTACATCACATCTTCGAGCGCCGGATCGTCCATCACCATCGAAAACACCACATCCGCGCCCTCTACCGCTTCCCAGGCCGCTTTGGCCACCTGTGCTCCATCTTTGGCCAGCGCTTCGGCCCTCGACGGCGTCCGGTTCCACACCGTCAAATCGTTCCCTGCCTTCAGCAGCTGTCGGCTGATGGCGGTCCCCATCTTTCCCAAACCGAGAAATGCGATCTTCACCGCTCCACTCCTCTCCCGAAGCTTTTAGATTGCCGATTCACTGGATAGGATGAGCGACGGCAAGCTGGCGAAGCAACCCACCGCGCATCCGCTGCGCCTTCCGCTCAGAAATGCAGCTCAAATCAGCGGCCCCGTCATCCCCGCAAATCCACGTTTTCCTGTAAACTGAAGATTCGCAACTTTCTATTAGGAAACGACTATGTCCATTCATCCCGTCATGCAGCGCCTCGCCGATAAGCTGAACCGCACCGATCTGCCCGACTTCGTTCCGGGTGAC
>JAJZJJ010000289.1 GCA_021810175.1 Acidobacteriota bacterium
AACCCGCCTATCCGACAGTCGAGGCCAAGGCCGCCCACCTTCTGTACTTCGTCATCAAGAATCATCCTTTTTCGGATGGCAACAAACGCAGTGCGGCGTTGCTCTTTCTGGACTTTTTGAACCGGAATGGCCGTTTGGTGCGAGAGGATGGAACACTGGTTGTCAATGATGTGGGCCTCGCCGCGTTGGCCCTCCTTGTGGCGGAATCGGACCCCAAAGACAAGGATGTGCTGATCCGCCTGATCATGAATATGTTGGCAGCAAATCTTGCAAATCCAGACTGAAGTTTCCGCTCGTGTTGAGAGGTTGACCAAGGAGGCCCATGACTCTCCCCCGACAGCTATCCTGAGACAGGGGGGTCTCGCTCCATACCCGCTGCAAAAATAGTTAACACCAACTCGCTATCGTCATTCATCCGGTATTCTGGACGCTTGCCCGAGAGAGCTTCGCCGCGAGCAAGGATGATCGAGACTCCTTCGCCGCGCTTATCCATGATGTGGGTGCGATAGCGGGCAAGTTCGTCATCGCCGACGGGGCAGCGTGCGAGCAGGCTTGTCAACGCTTCATTGCGAGCGGCCTGCCGGAAGGGCAGGCTCTCCGGGGTCATGGTGTTGGGCAACATACCCGGCGAATACAGCTCCAGACGGTCGGCAAACAATCGAAGTCGCACCTTGCTGCCCGCCATCGAGTAGTCGCGGTGTGCCACCGCGTTGACCACAGCCTCGAACACGGCGGCTATGTCGTACTGAGGCTTGTCTACCCGCCCCCCGTCGGCACGCTTGAATGCCGCCACCTGCATGTTCTTGCGCACGAAGGCACAGGCCAGGCGAATCTGCTCATCCAGCGGGCCGGTGAGATCCTGGGCGTCGCGTTGATACACCGATTCTCCCGTCGGCACGATGCCGGTCCCCGCATAGGCGACGGCCTGAATCAACGCGCCGGGCAGATGCCGATGTGGTTCGCGGCTGGCCATCAGCAATCCCGCCACCGTCGGGCGCCAGACGCCTTGCTCCTCCTGCGCGGCGATGGCCAACTTGCTGAGCAATACTTCTCCCGAATCCGCGCTTCTCGCGGGAACAAAACGCCGCCACAGCGCCTCGTCCAGATCGGTGAGCGATGCTCGCGGCACGGGCGTTTCGTCAAAACGGATCAGGCGTGACTGACTGCGCTGTTGGAACAGGCGCGCCAGATAGTCCGGGAGCATGGGTCGCTTCGATGACCCCACGCGATGAAAATATCCCCCGGGGCTCTGATGCACGAACAGACTGCGCGCAACCTCCACGCGCAGCACCGGCAGATCCGTGCCGGTCGAATCGGGCAGCGTCAGGCGCTCGATGAGCGGCGCCAAGGGCGGTTTCACCGAATCCTCGCAGGCATGCCGCACCCGCGCCTCGACGGCGTCCAGCTGCTCCAGCGGGATGCCCAGAACTTCGCGCGGCTGGTCTTGCACGCCCAGCAGTAGCACCCCACCCGCGCTGTTGGCGAAGGCCGCGAGTTCGTCGGCCAGATCCTCCTGCGAAGGACCACGCACCTTGCCGCCGGCAAACCTCACCTCCTTCAGCTCCAGGAAGCTGTCCTCGCCCAGACGAATCTTCTCGATCAATTCCGCACGGGTACCCAGCATCTCAGACCTCTCTGCCCAGGCGCTTCCAGCGCCGGGAGAAGGCCTCTCGGCCGCCTTCCATTACCCGGCAAACCTCATCGCGCACGGCCTTCTCCTGCAACGCGCCACTTTGTGCCACGATACACTGTCCACCCTTGAAATCCATCACATGTACCAGGTCCGCATCGCCATTGACCACCACATTGGGGTTGTGGGTGACGACGATCAGTTGTCGGCGCAGCTTGTTCTCGCGGATCTGCTGCACGATCAGGTCGTAGATGAGGTGGTTGTCCAAATCGTCCTCGGGCTGGTCAAGCACGATGGGCTCCTCACCGAAGGCGAGCAGGAAGGCCAGCAGCGCCGCCGACCGCTGGCCTTGGGAGCCTTCGCTGATGGCATACCACCGACCATCGCGCTGGTATTCGATTTTCAGGTCGTCCTCGGGGAACCATGTCAGCACATGGTCCGCGAATTCTGGCTTGTCGGCCTTTTTCTTCAGAAAATTTCGGAAATGTCCGCCCAACATTTCGGAAGGCTCGATGAGCCTGTGGCGCACGGCCTCCAGTTTTGCCATCTTGTCTGGCTCGTCGGCTGTTGCGATGTCGTAGGCCAGCCCCGAGCGAGCCTGGCCATTCTCGCCGGTGAGAATGTCGTCAACGAAGCGTTCGTCTTTCACATCGAGCAAGTCGCGCAGGCTGCGCTCGATGGCTGTGGAGTCGAATCCGAACGGGATGACACTGATGCGCACATGGGGGTTCTTCTGCAGTTTTTTTGACAGAAAGTCTTGCCGCTGGTGGGTCATGGCCTGCCTGCGTTGGACAATCAGAGCCTGCTGGGCCTTGTTGTCTGCCTCCAGCCTAGCGCGATCCGTTTGCAACTGCCGCAGTGTCTTCGCCTGCACCTCCAGTTGCTGGCGTTCTTGGGTCAGGCGGGCGAAGGCCTGCGGGTCGGCCACTCCTTGCGCCGCCAGCTGGGCCTGCAACTGTTGATGCGCTTCGCGCGCGGGGGCCGTACGAGCCCGCCATGCGGCAAGCCGCGCATCGCCCTCCAACCTGCTCGCTCCCTGCTCCAGCGTGTCGGCTTCCTGCTCCAGTCTCTGTCGGGCCCGTGCCAGCAGGGCATCCGCATCTGCCCGCCACGCAAGCAGGTCGGTCTCGGTATCTCCGAAATGCTGTGGTAGCCAGTCGTCCAGGAGAAGTCTCGAGGCGGTTTCTCGCAGCCTTGCCGCCGCGTCGCGCAGCTGTGCCAGAGTTTCCTCCACCGCCCGCGTCTGATGTTGGATGCGGGCATACGCCTGCTGCACGGCGGCGTGGTCGCCCTGGGCCAGTGCCTTGAGTTTGCGATCCGCTTCCTGCAAGCGCCGTTCGACTTCGGGCAAGGTTGCGAGCTTGCCGTCGATCTCTCGCAGCCGCGCCCGCTGGACGAAGAAGGTGCGCGTGGCCTCCTCGAACGCCTGCCGGAATGACTCGACGCCGGCGGCTTCGTCGATGATGGTAAGCAGGGCCGGCCGCCCGCCGCCCGCCATCGCGGCGATCTGCCCCTGAGAAAACAGGCGGACGGGGAAACGGCTGGGGTTGACGCTCTGGCTGGGCGAGGAGTGCCACTGGCCGTCGCCCCATTCCTCGACGGAGGTTCCCTGCCCGGTGGCTGACCAGCTCAGGCGAAGTTGCCGCCCTTCATGTTCCCACTCGAGGCGAATGGCCGTCTCTGCCTTCAACGCACCTGAGTCGTCACGTCTCGTGGCGATGGTGTTGAAGGCCTCGAAGCGTTCGAGCGGCTCGCTCTCTTTGGGGAGCAATTGAATTTCTCCCTCGCGCCGGGTGACCAGCCTGAGCGCGTGCACCACGGTGGACTTGCCTGTGCCGCGACCCCCGACAATGGCATTGAAATAGGGCGAAAATTCAAGCCGTGCGGCATTGCCGTTTCCCATGAACTGTGCCTTGTCGATCTCGATGCTGCGGATCACATGCGCGGGCGTCTGAAACGGATTGAAGGGCTCCTCGTCACTGCGTCGCAGCGATACGCCATTGCCGTCCAACAGCGCCAGCCTGAGCCCTTCCAGTGTGGGTTTGGCCATCTTCACCCATGTAAAAGCGCTGCCAGGTGTCTTGCTGCCCCGAAAATTGTGGCAATCGCTTCCCAACACTCGGGCCAAAGGATTGGCCAGCTTTTCAACGGCTTCCGGATACGGCGTTGCCGGATCACACCACTCGACGGCGAGCAGCCCCCCCACCTCCAGCGCCTGTTTGACCATGGCCGCCGACAACACGCACTTCCGCGTGCCGGGATTGACGCGCAGCAACCCCTTGACGGCGTCGGCATGGGCCGGAATCGGGATTGCTCCCACATTCACCTTCAGCACCTCCTCGATGACCTCGACCACCGATCTGCCGGTCTCGCCGTCGCCGTTGCCCTTGGTGCCGGTGTAGCCTACCGCTCCCAGCAGGCTGTCGATGTCGCCGGTGGCGGCCTGCGGGTTGAAGATCGCCAACATATGCACGCCGCCGCTGGCCGAAATTTCCACACCTGGAAAGATCGTGATCTCACGAAACCCGGGGGGCAGGTTGCCCGCTTCGGCCTGGGCCATCATCTGCGCGTAGGCGGCCTTGAGCTTGTCGATCCACCCGCCGCTGTTGTGGTCGGTCACGGCCACGCAGTCGATCTCGGCAGCCATGTAGCGGAGCAGCCACGCCTCTGGGGTCACTTCGTCGGCCGTGCCGACCGTCGCCTGCCAATGCCCGGTATCCTTCGATGCCGGCGTATGCGTGTGAAAGTCGAACTTCCACCAGCGGGAACCGGGATAGGTCCAGGATGGATGGGTCATAAAGCCTCCTCAAATCGCTAAGCTGGTCTCTGCTCCCCGCCAAGCCGATTGCGGCCGAGCTTTGGTCGTCTCCGCTCCAGAAGGTGAGCCGTCCTTGCAGGCGCGGGCGTCGTCGGCCCAGCTTTGCCGCCCGCAGAGAGTCCAGAGGCGATGGGCCAGGGTGCGGATGGCGTCGGGGCGCCCGGGGATGGCGAATCCGGTCGTCAAGACAGATTGTCAGATCTTATGACTTCTGCAAGCAGATGCTGGAGCACGTCCTCCCCAGTTCGAGGAGAGAGGTTCTGGCGGCTCTATCCCTCGCGAAGATGTCCCGTTTGGGACCTCCCAGGGAGTCTTGGACCCCAAGGACAGGGGAGGTCTTTTCCGGTCGGAGAAGGTGAACCGAAACCGGATGCGCTCTCGAGTGTCCTGGGAGATTGATATTCATGGAGGTAAACCTCTTCTCGTACTTGAGGTTTCTCCAGAGTCGCTCGGTGAAGCTTTTATCGAGAAATCGACCTTTTTCCTCCTGCTGATCCCGCTTGGCAATGGCCCGCTTGGCAATGGAATGGTTCCTCCCCTTCCTTGACGGCTTCACGGTGGGCCAGAGAGGCGGGTGGTAACCAACCCCTATCACAGAATAAAGGGAGGAACCACCATGAAGATTACCATACCGGGAGTCGAGATCGCCATGGAATCCTGGGGATCGGGAAACGAAGGGGGAGCGGAGATACTGAGGAGGGGC
>JAJZJJ010000290.1 GCA_021810175.1 Acidobacteriota bacterium
CGCCGCCCGGAAATGATTGCATCGCATTCACTTCCGCTCCACGGCTGCCAGCTGATCACAGACGGTCGTCAGCTGATCACCCACGGCCGCCTTGTAACTGACCTGAATCGAAATGGTTGCCGGTCGTGGCTTTGGTTACCCCTCCCGGATCTCCTTGTTTTTCAGTCAACTACCCAAAAACAACCCCAGGGGGTAGGGACCTGGGCGCACTTTTTTGATCCCATGGAAAAAGCCAGCCCGCAGGCTGGCTCCTCCCGGCTGTCGCAACTCCACTACGGCGCCACCGAAACCCCTGACGCCTGGAAGTACACGCCAACTTTTTCGAGGCGTCCGATTTCTCCGGCGTCCAGCGGCCACAGCTTTTTTACCTGCGCCTTCGGCGGCGCCTTCACCACCGTGCCCGTCGCGTCGATCCTCTCGCCCGCCCGGATCCCCGCGAAGCCGTTTTGTCCTTTGGGGAAGATCAGCAGCATCGGGCTGCCGCCGCTCGCGCCGATCCACGCTCCACTGGCGCCGACCAGGGTAAGGACCGGTGCGCTATGGATGTTGAAGGTCTGCCCAATGTAGGCCGCCTTGTTCGCCGCGTCCCCGGTCCCGGTCGTCCCCAGCGTCGCGTTCATCGCTTGCGCCGAGCCTGCGCTCGAGGCGCTCCCGGTGCCCCACCACCAGCCGCCGTAGCCGCCCCAGCCCCAGCCGCAGAACCAGAATGCCGCGATGATCAGCGGAATCCAGATCCACCACCAGCCAAACGGGCGTCCCGTTCCCACTTCGCGCTCCACCTGCCGCTGCGTATGGAGCACAGGCCCTCGCCGCGGTTGTTCAGGTTCTTCCTTTCTCTGTGCGTAAGCCATCTCGATACCTCGACAAATCATGGTTTAGGTTGGGTTCGCTGGGGCTCGAATTCCCGGAGATCGGCCTCACGAGGCCGGCCCTGTCTTCCCGGTGGGTCCAGCCGACGTCGGCGTTCGGCCAGTGGCCGCGGGCCCGCTTACGACCCCGTGAGAGTGGCCCCACCACCAGCCGCCGTAGCCGCCCCAGCCCCAGCCGCAGAACCACAGAATGGCCGCGATAAACAGCACAATCCAGATCCAGAATCCTTTCCCCTGCCGCTGGCCCAGTCCCGATCTGCGGTCCTGCCGCCGCTCGAACTCCCGCCGAGGCCCCGGGCGAAGGGACTCTCCAGCCCGCGGGTTCGGCTCTGGATCCAGGGGTTCCTGTCTCTGTGGCAGTGACATCGATGCGCACCTCCGGACGAAGATGCCGAGCCTGCCGAACGAGTCCTGCCCTGCCTGGGCATCCTCTCGATCCGGCCCGGTTGTGGAGGAGCCTGGAAAGGCTTTCGATTCCCTCTCAGCGGGCCGGACGCCAGAGATCGGCGTCCAGCCTCTGCTTCACTCCTGCCCTACAGGTAGGATGGAAGGGCCGCGGACCGTGATGCCTTTCACGGCCCGCATCCGGTCCCGAAATTGACGATTTCCGCTGCCCGGGGCCTTATTTCTTCCAGTGCCTTATTTCTTCCAGTGATAGATCAGCTGGACGTATCCGAACTGTATATTGCTGCCCGTCGGATAGATGGCCTTCACCACGCTCTTCCCCCAGCCATAGCCGTAATACAGGCCCAGGTTGAAGTGCGCACTCGCCGTCACGTTGGCGCTCACATCGGCCACAGTTGCCAGCGACTGGTGCCCGTTCGACGGCCGTCCGGCAAAACCGAAGACCTTGTTGTCGTAAGCGCCGCCGCCGATGTACCACAGGTCATTCGCCTGCGTCAGCTTCAGCCCATGCAGATCGCTCCGCAGCGCCAGCCGCTTCGTCGGCTGATCGATCACCTGAACGAATTCGTCGGTATTGTTCATCAGGTTGTAGAACGGCAGTCTTGCGTAGACGCGCGGCGTCGGCAGCACCTGGAAGAACGTGTGGTTTGTTCCGTCCGACGGATTGTTGTCGCCCGACCCGCGCCACCAGCCCACCCGCATCCATGGCTTGCTGGGCACGCTCGTCAGCCGGTATCCGCCTTCGATCGCCGCCCCGCCTCCACTGTCGTTCAGCTCGCCCCACTGCCCGTTCTGGTACGCTCCCCAGAACATGAAGTCGAAGCTCCCAGGCCCCGCCGGCTGCACCGCGATCAGGTCGCCGCCGTAGCTGCCGATCAGAACCTTCCCGTGATCCATCTTCCGGATCGCCAGCGGACGGTTGTCCGTCTTCGTCAGGCTGGTCCGCCCGTCCTGGTAGCCGATGGCAAACGCCCGCGCCAACACCCGCCCGTGGGCCGCGCTGCGCGTCACCGACAGCAGCTGGACGTTCACATCCAGCTCCGGATTGCCGTTCATGTTGAACACGCCCTGGTCCGACCGAGCCGCAAAGGCCGTCACATTCCACGGGCCGAAATTCAGATTGGCATCCCCGCCGTCAAAGCTGCGCTGCGCATTGGTGAACCCGAAATTGCCCACCAGCCGCTGCTGCACCCGGTTGTTCTGCACCCACAGCACCATCGGATTCGTGGGATGCGTCGGCGTGCCGCCGAAAAACTCAAACCGGCCCACCCGGATCGTCCTGCCCTTGCCGAAGTGGTAGCGAAGGAAGCCCTGCTTCAGAAACGCCGCGGCCGGATAGCTGTTGTTGTCGCTGGAGGCATAATACGAACCGCCCAGGCCGAGCTGCCCCTGTGCCGTACTGGCTGCCACGGCGTTGTTGGGGAGGGCAAGAATCGCCGGCTGCGCCAGCTCCAGTTCCCACTCCCATCGGTGGATGCGCTGCCCAACTCCCACGCGGAGCAGGCTTTGCAGATACGAATAGCTGCTGGTGTACGGCGGCGCCGCAAACCATTGCCAGTTGTCGACTCGGGCCCGTTCCCACACCGTGTACCGGAGCGGATGGGCCGGCGCCGGCGCCGTCGGCGGCGCTGGTTCCGGGTTGGAAAGGTGAGGCTGGGCGTGCAGCACGCCGAAGGACAACAAACCGAACAGAATCCCTGCGGAGGCTTTGAACATAGGTCTGCCAAGCATCGCCGGTAACGTTACTAGACGCAACCAACTAAAGTTGGATTTCCATCTGCAACCGCTGCCCGCCGTCCTGCCGCGCTGCCTCCACCGAAAGGTGGAGACCAACTTCCCACCCTGCGGCGACGACAGTCGAATCCTCAATTCGTTACAGTGTCCAACATTCCCCGGTCAGACGCGCGAAGCGCCTGCCTGAGTCCATACAATAGAACAATATCCCCAGTCGAGTGGCAGGACAATTTGTCGAGGAAGCACTCCGAGGTTGAAGTGACGCTGCAGCGCCCAATTGTGGCGCGTGGCCGGCATGCGCTGGCTGCGTTGCTGGCAGGAACTCTGGCTCTGGTATCGGGTTGCCATTCATCAGGCCTCCCGAAGGCGGGCTCCGCTCAGTACACCCAATTTGTCGACGCCTTTTACGTCGGGCTGTCCGCATTCCAGGTGGGCAACGATGCGCGCGCGGACAAGCGCTTTCAGCAGGCCACCCAGCTGGCTCCCGGCGAGCCCGCCGCCTGGGCCGACTGGGGCATCCTCGCCCTTCGCGAGCGCGACTTCACCGCTGCAAAACAGCGCTTCGAGAAGGCGCTTTCCCTGACCGGCAAAAACGCGCGCATGCAGTATCTGCTCGGCCTGCTGGAGAGCGATCAGGGCAACTCCGGCGCCGCCATCGCCCACTTTGAAAAGGCCCGGGCGCTCGACCCGCACAATGTCAGAATCCAGTACTCGCTTGCCGAGGAGGTGGAGCGCCAGGGCGCTCCCGGCAGCGATCAGCGCTTCCAGAAAATCATGGAACAGGTTCTGAGCGAGCAGCCGCGCAACCTCGCCGCGCTCCTCGAACTCAGCCGCATTTCGGCGAAGCTCGGCGATACCGCCATGCTGCACTCGGTCATTGAGCGGATTGCGGCGCAGTCCACTCCCTGGCCCGCCGACGTCAAACAGCAGTTGACGCTGCTGCAGGCCGCGGCAAAGAGCGGTCCTCCCGCCATGGCCGTCACCCGCAGCATCTTTCTCCGCAATGTCCTCCTGCAGGTGCCGTCGTTCCGCCGCGATCTGGCCGAGGTTCACGCCGCTCCCGGGGACGCTGCCCAGCCGTTTGAATCGTTCCTGAAGCTGCCGGTGCCCGTCTCTAAGCCCGCTCCCGCCGATATGGCCATGACCTTCCAGCTACAGCCGCTGCCCGATCCGCATGGCCAGTCGTGGAACTGGATCGGCGCTGTCTCGCTCAGCGATTCCGGCCTCCCAACCGTCATCACCGCGAACGCGCAGACCGTCAGCCTCGCGGGCGGACCATCCTATCCCTTTCCGGGCGGCCCGCACCACGTCGCCCCCGGACCGGACTCCGTCGTTCCCGTCGACATCAACTACGACTTCAAAACCGACCTTGTCCTCGCCGGCGCCGGGGGCGTCCATTTCCTCCGCCAGGACACGCCGCAGAAGTTCACCGACGTCACCGCCGCCACCAAGCTGCCCTCCGCAATCCTTCATGGCGATTACACCGGAGCCTGGGCCATCGACATCGACGCCGACGGCGATATGGACCTCGTCATGGGCTCCGCCAGCGGCGTACCCACCGTCCTTCGCAACAACGGCGACGGTACCTTCACCCCCATCCATCCCTTCGCCGGAATCTCCGGCATTCGCCAGTTCGTCTGGGTCGATCTCACCGGCGACGGTAATGCCGACGCCTGCATCGTTGACGGAGCCGGTCACCTTCACGTCTTCATCAATAATCGTGACGGAGTCTTTCAGCAGACGCCCCTCCCGCAGGGCATCGGCGCGGTCAGGGCAATGACCGCGGCAGATACCCGCCACAGTGGCCAGCTGGACCTGCTCGTCGTCACCCCCCAGGGCGCCATCGACCGTATGTCAGACAGCGGCAATGTGTGGAAGTGGACGACGCTGGCGCGTGTCCCGGACCCGGCGCAGTCTCTTGCCGGCCGCGTTCGTCTCGAAACCCCGGATCTCGACAACAATGGCGCCGTCGATCTGCTCCTCGCCAGAGTCTCCGCTCCCGCCGCCGGCGGCAACAGCCCCGGAGCTATCATCTGGCTCGGCCAGCCCAACGGCACCTATACCCTGATGCAGCATCCGGCTGGCCCCCAGCAAGTCTTTACCACCGCCGATCTTAACCACACTGGCCGCCTCAGCCTTCT
>JAJZJJ010000291.1 GCA_021810175.1 Acidobacteriota bacterium
CGAGGAATGCGTAGCTCTGCATATGGAAATGATGGAGCTTACCGGCGCGGACTTTGCGGAGTTTCCCCAGGTGGATTTGAATAAACCGGTTGCCTACCTGCTTGCCTCCGCCGTTCCGGCGGACCGCGAATTCCAGCAGGAAATTCTGCGTCTTCCATCCGACTCGGAGCGCACCGCCCGGTTGATGGAGTTTTACAATCTGCTTCTACCCAAGTTGCGGCGGGGCTCTCTGGCGGGCAAATCCGCCGGGCAGAATGGCCACATCATGTAAGCCTCCGCTAACCATTTCCTCCCGCGCGCATCGAACTTACAAGTCCCCGAAGAATGACGGGTCGCCCGGTCCGCGCGATCTGGCCACCTTCCAGACACTCCAGGAGGAGTACGGATGCCGCTAGCCAAACAGCTTCCTCGCACACTTGGTGATCTCCGCAAGAGCAGCGTTTACGGTGAAGAGCAGTTGACCGGGCGGAGCGTCAAGGACGAGATGCGCGAACATCTGATTGAGCGGCTGCGCACGAAAGAGACGCTGTTCCCCGGCATTGTCGGGTATGAAGATACCGTGGTCCCTCAACTGGTCAACGCCATCCTGTCCCGCCACAACTTCATCCTGCTCGGCCTGCGCGGTCAGGCCAAAAGCCGCATCCTGCGTTCGCTCACGTCCTTGCTCGATGAGGAGAGTCCGTACATCGCGGGTTGTGAAATTCGCGACAACCCGTATGCGCCGCTCTGCCGCCAGTGCCGCCAGCGCATTCACGAGTATGGCGACCAAACGGCAATTGCCTGGATGTCGCGGGAAGAACGATACGTCGAGAAGCTGGCAACCCCGGACGTGACTGTCGCCGATCTGATCGGAGATCTCGACCCCATCAAAGCGGCCCGCAGCGGCGAGCAGTTGTCGAGCGAAATGAATATTCATTACGGCCTGCTGCCACGCGCCAACCGTGGAATTTTCGCCGTCAATGAGCTGCCGGATCTCGCCGGAAAAATTCAGGTAGCTCTCTTCAACATCATGCAGGAAGGCGATGTCCAGATTAAGGGCTACCCGGTGCGGCTTGCGCTTGACGTCGCTCTGATCTTCAGCGCCAATCCGGAGGACTACACGGCGCGCGGAAAAATCGTCACCCCTCTCAAAGACCGCATCGGCTCGGAGATCCGTACCCATTACCCATTGACCGTGGTCGAAGGAATCGCCATCACCGCGCAGGAGGCGTGGACGGAGCGCGGCCTGTTGAAAACCGAGATTCCCGGCTATATCCGTTCCATCGTGGAGCAGATCGCCTTTTCTGCGCGGGAAGACAAGAAAATCGACCGCCGCAGCGGCGTCAGCCAGCGGCTGCCTATCACCACCATGGAACTGGTCGTCTCCAACGCCGAGCGCCGCGCGCTGCAGCACGGAGAATCCCTCGCTGTTCCGCGTGCCGGAGATCTCTACAGCGCGCTGCCCGCGATCACCGGCAAGGTGGAGCTCGAATATGAAGGCGAGATGCGCGGATCCGAAACGGTGGTGCGCGAACTGGTGCGCAACGCCATCGCCCAGGTTTTCGACCAGTACTTCGCCGACGTCAATACCCAGCAGATCGAACAATGGTTCAACCTGGGCGGCGCGATCAAGGTGGAGGACAATGCGTCCGCGGCCGGCATGCTCGCCGAACTGCGGCAAATTCAGGGCCTGATGGACAAATTGAAACCCCTGGGAATCGGGCCGAAGGATTCGCCGGAACGGATTGTTTCCGCGGCCGAATTCCTGCTGGAAGGTATGGTTGCGCACCGGCGGATCAGCCGCAGCGAGGAACGCGGGTTTGCCGCTATCGAAAAAATGGGGCGGCGTGCCGAACGCGGAGAACGGACATCCATGGAGCGCGAGCCGGAGCCGGACGATTTTCCGCGGCGCTCGCGTAAGGTCTACAACTAGCGGATGGACCGCAAGCCGCCAAGATCATAGGGAACCGCGTGCTCCAGAGGGTGATTCCATGAAGCGAATTCGCTACACCAAATACAGCGGCGACCTGGCTGGCGAAATAGAGTTGGAATCGCTTCTTGACGCGCTTTCGGACTATCTGCTCGATTCCGGCTTTCGCTCGCCCTTAGGTCGCTTTCAGGAATTGGAAGGCGAGCAGACCCTGGACAATCTGCGCGAAGCTCTGCGTCAGGCGCTCGAAGGTGGCGAGTTCCTGGAAGATGAGGTGCGGGAACGGATCCGTCAGATGGCGTCGGACGGGAAGATGGACAACCTGCTCGAGCAGCTCATGGAACGCATGGAGCGGGAAAACTACATTTCGGTGGAACGGCCAGACGATTCCTCCAAAATCTCCAGCGCCGGGGGACAAATCGGGCAGGCCCAGACCGCCGCCAGATTTCAGGTGACGGACAAGGGGTTGGATTTCCTCGGCTATAAGACTTTGCGAGACCTGCTGGGTTCGCTCGGCAAGTCCTCCTTTGGCCGCCACGACACCCGGGCCATGGATACCGGCGTGGAGACCAGCGGAGGGTCCCGCCGCTATGAGTTTGGCGACACCATGAACCTGGATGCGACGGCCACGCTCAGTTCGGCGATTGCCAGGGAGGGATTGTCGCTTCCCCTGAATTTCGAATACGCGGACCTGCATGTCCATGAAAGCGAATACCAAAGCTCCTGCGCCACGGTGGTCATGCTGGACTGCTCCCACTCCATGATCCTTTATGGCGAGGACCGCTTCACGCCCGCCAAGCGGGTGGCCATGGCCTTGTCCCACCTGGTACGCACGCAATATCCCGGCGATACGCTGTCCCTGGTCCTGTTTCATGACTCCGCGGAGGAGCTTCCGCTCTCGCAACTGGCGCGGGCCCAGGTCGGCCCCTATTACACAAACACGCGAGCTGGCCTGCAGTTGGCCCAGCGCATCCTCGCCCGCCAGCGTAAGGACATGAAACAGATCGTGATGATCACCGATGGCAAGCCGTCGGCGCTGACCCTGCCGGACGGCCGCATCTATAAGAACGCGTTCGGCCTGGATCCGCTGGTCGTCGGGGAAACCTTGCAGGAGGTGGCCCGCTGCCGCAGGTCGGCCATCATGATCAATACATTCATGCTGGCTTCCGATCCGGGTCTGGTCCAGTTTGTGCAGCGGGTGTCCGCCATGTGCCAGGGAAAAGCCTACTTCACAACCCCCGACAGACTGGGGGAATATCTCCTGATGGACTTTCTCTCCCGCAAGATGAAGACCGTCCACTGACGGGAGATTTGCGGCCACCCTCGCGGCGCGGCAACTCCTTTTTGATTCCATCGACAGCGCAAACTTTTTTGCAAATTCGAGCGTGATATTTTTCGCTGGGCAACATCTAAAGGAGTAATTACGCCAGAAGGAGCGAGTGATGATTCGCCCGCGGCATGTGCATCCTAATCGATTCGCTTGGATATTGGTAATTCCAGCACTCCTCACTGGAATCTCCTTCGCAGCAACGACTCACAAAGCCCATGGCCAGTCCTCCCCCCCGGCCACTCCAAAGATGGGTACCACATGTATTTTCACCGCCGGCCCCAGAGCTGGCACCACCCAGGACTATGCCCCGACTCAGTTGCCGGTGAACACTCCGTGCAACGATGGCGCGGGCAGTACAGGCGTCATTTTGCCCATGGCCTCCACCCAGGAGTCGGGGACCATTTGTAAATTCACCTCCGGACCGAGGGCAGGCGACACGCAGGATTATTCCCCGCTGCATGCTCCGCTGAACACGGCCTGTACCGATGGTTCGGGCAGTACCGGGGTGATTGTCGCCTCCGCGCCCAAGCCAGCCCGGCCACCGGTGCCTGAAACCTCGGTAAATCAGCAGACCGGAACCGTTTGCAGTTTTAACACCGGACCCAAGGCAGGCACGACGCAGGACTATGCGCCCATGGAGGCGCCTCTGAACATGCCCTGCACCGACGGGCAGGGAAGCAGTGGCGTGATCGTTGCAGGCAAGGCGAAGGCGAACACCGGCTCGGTCTGCAAATTCACCGCCGGTCCCAAAGCCGGTACGACGCACGATTACGCGCCCCTGCAGGCGCCGCTGAACTCACCCTGCGACGATGGCGCCGGCAGCAGTGGAGTAATCACGGCGGCTGCTCTGGCTCCGAAAACCGGCTCCGTCTGCAAGTTCACCGCCGGCCCGAAGTCCGGAACGAGTCATGATTACGCGCCTCTGAACGAGCCGATCGGCACACCCTGCGACGACGGTGCAGGGAGCAGCGGGACAATTGTCGCGGCGGTGAAAGTGGGCACCATCTGCAAGTTCGACGCAGGCCCGAAAGCGGGAACGACGCAGGATTACTCGCCATTGCATGCGCCTGTCGGGACCGCGTGCTTTGACGGCGCGGGAAGCAGCGGAAAAATCATCGCCGCTCCCAAGCTCGGGTCGATCTGCAGCTTCACGTCAGGACCGAAGGCCGGAAGCACGCACGATTATGCTCCCGTCCATGCCCCGGTGAACACGCCGTGCGACGATGGGGCGGGCAGCAGCGGCGTGATCGTCGCCAGCGCTCCATCCACTCCCCCTGTGGTGATCACGCCGGCTTCGGCCACCAAAGATCCTTCTGCGCGGGGAGCTGCCAGCGCTTCGCCATCCCCCGCCGCTCCTCCTGCTTCCGCTGGAGGAGCCGTGGGCGGACCGCCATCCCAGCCGAACTCACCGCCGCCGCCTCCCGCAGCGGAGCGCGCATCTCCGGCGGCGCAGACCGGCCCGCCCGCGGAATCCGAGGCGAAAACCTCGTCCGCTGGCCCGCCTGCTCCCGAGGGCAGTGTTGGCTCGGTATGTAAACTCACTTCCGGCCCGATGGCCGGAACCACCTACGACTTCGCTCCGATGCAGGCTGCTGTCGGGGCGCCCTGCAACTACGGATCGGAGAACACCGGCGTCATCATTGCGGGTCCTGCCAAAAAGGTCAACCGGCCTGCGCGGCCCCCCAAGCCGAACAGCGGAGGCACGGTGTGCAGCTTCACTTCCGGTCCGCTGGCCTACACCACCCAGGACTTCGCTCCCAAGCGGGCTCCTTTGGGTTCGCCATGCACCGATGGCAATGGGAGCAAGGGCGTGATTGTCGAGCACTGACCCACACGACCTCCCTGGATTGCAAGGCATCGCTTTTGAGGTTCCCGGTTCGCCGGGAACCTCAG
>JAJZJJ010000292.1 GCA_021810175.1 Acidobacteriota bacterium
GTGAAAGTCGCCCGGATTTTGGTAAAGCGTCGGATTCACAAATCCGGCCGGCACGCCCTTCTGCTGGTTGATCAGCGCTATCAGCGCCGCCCATAGCGGAGCCACGGCGCTGGTGCCGCCAACCACCGTCTGCTGTCCATCCACCAGGATGTTGTATCCGCTGTACGGCGAAGCATCCCCGGCAACGTCCGGCACGCCCCGCATCGTTCCCCCCGGCACGCCGGCATTCGCCTGCCAGCTTGGCAGCGAAAACACCGCGCTCACGCCGCCGCCCGTCGCTCCACCCGTCGACCCATTGTTCCACACTGTCTCGCTTTGAATCGTCGTTCCAGATGCGATCAGCTCCGTTCCGCCGCAGCCCAGCACATGGGGACTCGACGCCGGAAAGTCCACATGATTCTGTCCGTCGTTCACCCCATCCGACGAACCGCTGTCTCCCGCCGCCACCGTGATCGTCACTCCCAGCGCCGCCGCCGACTGGCATGCATGGTCCAGCGAAGTCATTCCCGCTGAACTCCAGCTCGACTCCGGTCCTCCCCAGCTGATGGAAAGCACCGACGGACTGTTCGTCGCATCGTGTACCGCCGTCGTCACCGCATCCACAAATCCCTGCTCGGTGTTCGGCGCAAAATACACGGCAATCTTCGCACCCGGCGCGATCGACCCCGCAACTTCAATGTCCAGCGCCACCTCCGGATCCGCTCCGTTCGGATTCCCCGGCGCATTCACCGCCCCATCCACCGATACGGCGACGACCGTCGGCGTCTTCACTCCCAGCGCCGGAAAATACTGCTGCAGGTCGCTCGTTTCATAGCCGCCGCCCAGTTCGATAATGCCAATCGTCTGCCCCGTCCCATCCACGCCTTGTGGAAAGCTGTACAGCGCAGCCACCTGCGGCGGATTGAAACTCACCGCCGCGGCGGCTCGTTTCCCTTTGGCTCGAAACCGAAAGTGCGCCCTCGCAATGGGCCGGGAATCCAGTCCCAGCACCGCTTCCACAATCTCTGCCATGCCTCGCGGCATGCTGATGCGCCCCGTAAACGAATGAAACCGCGCCTTCTGCTTCTGATCGCGATAATCGTGCAGCTCCACGCCGAAGGCGCGCTCCATCTGCTTCGCGGTCCCGCATAACACCAGCGTTCGCCTCGCCTGGCTCGATGCTGCCTGGTCTACGGCCAGCCCATGCTCAGCCGCAAAACGCGCCACCGTCGCAAAGTCTGCCGGATCGGCTCCATACTGCGCGTCAAACTCCTCGCGCGAAAGCACACGGCCGCCCAACGCAGCCAAATCCAATGGGTTTCTGCGGCGAACCATCACCGAAACTCGAATCGCTTGTTCGGGGGGTGTGCGGGCTATATGCTTCGCGCCTTCCGGCGCTTGGCGTTCGCTCCTCGGCAACTCAATGCGCTCGGGATCAACAGGGGACATCGCGACTCCTCGTTTCAAAGCAATACCTGGATTGCCCGCCGCCGGGGGATGCGGCTCGCGAAGTTCGAATGACCCAAAGCGGCGCAATCACAACGGACTCGATTTCAGCCCTTGAGCCTCTAGGATGCGTTCCGTGCCGCCTACAGCGGTATATTCCCGTGCTTCTTCGGCGGATTGTTTTCCCGCTTGCCGTCCAGCATCTCCAGTGCCGTAATCAGCCGCCGCCGCGTCTCCCGCGGCAATATCACCGCATCCACATATCCGCGCTCCGCCGCCACATACGGGTTCGCAAACTGCTCGCGAAACTCCTCCACCTTCGCTGTGCGAATCTCCTTCAGCACTTCGGCCTTGCGCTCCTCGCTCAGCGGTCCTTCGCGTTCCGCGGCCTCTTTCAGCACCTTCTGGAACTCCCGGCCGTACACCACGTTCACCGCGCCCTCGGCCCCCATCACCGCAATCTCCGCCGTCGGCCACGCCAGGTTCACATCCGTGCGGATGTGCTTCGAGCTCATCACGCAGTACGCGCCGCCATACGCCTTGCGCGTGATCACCGTCAGCTTCGGCACCGTCGCCTCGGCAAAGGCATACAGCAGCTTCGCCCCATGCCGGATAATCCCGCCGTACTCCTGGTCCACGCCCGGCAAAAACCCCGGCACATCCTCCAGCGTGAGCAGCGGAATATTGAACGCATCGCAGAACCGCACAAACCGCGCGCCCTTCACACTCGCATTGATGTCCAGCACCCCGGCCAAGAACGCCGGCTGATTCGCCACAATCCCCACCGGCCGTCCGTTCAGCCGCGCAAATCCCACCACAAGGTTCTGCGCGTAGTGCTCCTGCACCTCAAAGAAATACCGGTCGTCCACCAGCCGGTGAATCACGTCCTTGATGTCGTACGGCTGTGCCGAGTCTGCCGGAACCAGCGTGTCCAGCTCGCGATCCGCGCGGTCCACCGGGTCCGTGCACGCCCGCCGCGGCGGATCGTCCAGATTATTCGACGGAATAAAACTCAACAGCTCCCGCACCATCGCCAGGCACTCCTGGTCGTCGTGCGCCATGAAGTGCGCCACGCCCGAAATCTCGTTGTGCGTCGACGCGCCGCCCAGCTTTTCCTTTGTCACGTCCTCATGCGTCACCGTCCTGATCACGTCCGGACCGGTCACAAACATGTAGCTCGTCTTGTCCACCATCAGCGTGAAATCGGTAATCGCCGGCGAATACACCGCCCCGCCCGCGCACGGCCCCAGAATCGCCGAAATCTGCGGAATCACCCCGCTCGCCAGCGTATTTCTCAGAAAAATATCCGAGTACCCCGCCAGCGAAACCACGCCTTCCTGAATCCTCGCCCCACCTGAATCGTTCAGCCCGATCATGGGCGCGCCCACCCGCATCGCCATGTCCATCAGCTTCACGATCTTGGCCGCGTTCGACTCAGACAACGATCCGCCAAAAACCGTGAAGTCCTGCGCAAACACAAACACCACGCGCCCGTCGATGCGCCCGTGGCCCGTCACAAACCCGTCGCCCGCGATGCGCTTTTCCTGCATCCCGAAGTCCGTGCAACGGTGCGTCACCAGCCGGTCGGTTTCCTCAAACGTGCCTTCGTCCAACAGCAGCTCAATCCGCTCCCGCGCGGAAAGCTTGCCTTCCTTGTGCTGCCGTTCGCGACGTTCCGCACCGCCACCTTCTTCGGCGAAACGGTTGCGGCGCTCCAGTTCTTCCACTGCATGCTCAGGCTTGGTCATCGCAACGGATTATAGAGGACGCAGGAAACGGTTCTGAAGGCGCAAAAGATCTCCCCCTGCCGGCCAGACACAAAAAACCTACCCGCCGTATCTGTCGCTGAATTTTTTATCCCGGGGTCATTGCGTGCTCTGGTTGCAAATTCCTCAACAGGCCTTCGCCTGCCAGAGGCCTACAACTCGTGGTGGAAGAGGTCGTCCTTGTCCTTACGTGGTGAGCAGACGCAGCCCATACAGCATCCTATGAGCAGCCCCACTCCCAGCGTGACCAGCAACGCCGGCACCAGCACACCCCAGTGCGACATATGGGTCAACAGATCTTGCATGTGCATAAACCACATACACTACTCCATGAGTTAAGACACTAAAATCGCGAGCAAAGTTTCCCTTCCGCCACGAATCTCAGTGAAAAATCAACTCGCCGTCATCGTTTCATTACTGGGGCCCGTTTCGCAAGTCAAAATCTGCCCCAATGACGCATATTTTCCACTTCCCGCCCTGCGCCGCCACCCAGGAACATCCTGGCTTTTTAGCAAATAAAAGGCGAAAATGTAGCCGTTGTGGTGCAGTTAACCCCATTCGACGATCCTTCATTGACAGACACCTCACCCCGCCTGCGCTGGCTCTTTCTCGACCTCAATTCCTACTTCGCCTCCGTCGAGCAGCAACTTCGCCCCGAGCTCCGCAACCGCCCCATCGCCGTCGTTCCCGTCATGGCAGACACCACCTGCGCCATCGCCGCCTCCTACGAGGCCAAGGCCTTCGGCATTCGCACCGGCACCCAGGTCGCTGAAGCCAAACGCCTTTGTCCCGGCATCGCCCTCGTCGAGGCCCGCCACGACGTCTACGTCGACTACCACAACCGCATCGTCGAGGCCGTCGAGCGCTGCGTCCCCGTCTCCGCCGTCTGCTCCATCGACGAAATGGCCTGCCGCCTCATCGGCCGCGAGCAGCCGCTCCTGCACGCCCTCGAACTCGCCCGCGACATCAAAGCCTCCATCCGCACCCATGCCGGAGACACCCTCCGCTGCTCCGTCGGCCTCGCGCCCAATCGCTATCTCTCCAAGGTCGCCTCGGACATGGACAAACCCGACGGCCTCGTCGCCCTCACGCCTGACGTCCTCGATACCGCGCTCCGCCGGCTCACCCCCCGCGACCTGCCCGGCATTGGCGCCCGCATGGAAAAACGCCTCCACCTGGCCGGCATCCGCACCATGGATCAATTGCTCGCCCTCGACCGCGAAGCCATGAACCGCGTCTGGGGCTCCATCAATGGAGAAAAACTCTGGCACTGGCTCCGCGGCCAGGACTTCAACGACCCCGCCCTCGAGCACAACAAATCCATCAGCCAGAGCCACGTCCTACCGCCCGAGCTCCGCACGCCCGAGGGCTGCTATGCCGTCGCCCATAAGCTCCTCCACAAGGCCGCCATGCGCTTGCGCGCCGCCCGCCTCTGGACCACCCACCTCTCCCTCACCATCAAGTACGCCGTCCCAAAATCCGCCGCCCGGCAGCTCCACTACTCCGGCATCCCCGAGCAAAACTGGTCTCAGGGCACTGCCATCATCGAGTGCCAGGACAACCAGACCCTCGTCGAAGCCCTCCGCAAACTCTGGGATCAGCGCCCCACCGATGCCGCTCACCAGAAGCCCTTCTATGTCGGCGTCTGGCTCGGCAATCTCGTCCCCGACCATCTCCACACGCTCAGCCTCTTTTCCTCTCTCGAAACCGAAACCCGCCGTTCGCGCCTCACCACCGCCATCGACTCCGTCAACCGCAAGTACGGCCTCGACACGCTCGCCCCGGCCAGCATGCTCCTCGCCAAAGCCGCCGCCCCCACCCGCATCGCCTTCACCAACATCCCCGACCTGTTTTAGTGATCTACTCAACAATCGCCATTTTCTTCAACGGGCTTTCAGGCACTTGCAACAGAAGGCATTTCTCTCTCACATCCTCACGG
>JAJZJJ010000293.1 GCA_021810175.1 Acidobacteriota bacterium
GCGGGCTGGGTCTTTACGCTGCCGGCCGCGGCGCTGCTTTCCGGCCTGCTCTTCTGCCTCTTCCGCTGCTTTGCGTAAGCCGGCGGCCGCAGCCAGGACTGGCTGGTTTTTCCATGCTCTTTTTGCCGTCAGCCGGTGTCCGGGACCAAAACCGAAGCAAGCCCTGCTCCACTTCCGGTACCATACTGGAGGTGTCTACTGAAGAATGAGCCTGAAAGCAAAGCTGGAAGCCGTTATCTACGCCGCCGAAGAGCCGATTACTCTGGCGCAACTTGCTCTGCTGTTTACCGCTGAAGCCCTGGAGTGGAAAGCGGAACAGGAGGCGGCGGCAGCAGCCGCGTCGCCGGAGAGCTCTCCGGACGCTGGCGAAGCCCTGCCGCTGCTGGAAGATACGTCTGAGTCTCCCGCCGCGGATGCGACCACCCCAAATGCCGCCGAGGCCCCTGAGGCCCAGCCGCTGGAGGCTGTTGCCGCCGAGGCCGTGGGGGAGCCAGCGGCTGAAACAAGTGCGGAAATCGCTCCTGCCGACGCCGAGACAACCGCAATCGTTGGGGACAGTGGTGAGGCTGCGCCTGCTGAAGCCTCCGAAGCTGCGGAGGCGGGCGAATCCGAATTGAAGCGGCAGGCGCGGCAGCGCGACCGCGACGTCCGCAACGTGCTGCGGCTGCTGCTGGACGAGCTGATTGCCGAGTACGCCTCGGACGAGCGCGGCATCGAGATTCGCGAGGTGGCAGGCGGGTATCGTATGGCTACCAAGCCGGAGTGCCACGATGCCGTCCGTGGCTTTGTGAAGAGCCTGAAGCCGCCGCTGAAGCTCTCGCTACCGGCGCTGGAGACTCTGGCCGTGATCGCCTATAAGCAGCCCGTAACTGCGCCTGAAGTAAATGAGATACGCGGCGTGGATTCGTCGGGCGTCTTCGGCTCGCTGTTGAGCCGCAAGCTGATTGCCACCGCCGGCCGCAAGCAGGTGGTGGGGCGGCCCATTCTGTATAAGACCACAAAGGAATTTCTGCTTCGCTTCGGGCTGAAAGACATCTCCGAGCTGCCGTCGATGGAGGAGTTCGAAAAGCTGGCGGTCAGCGAGCTGGAAGAGGCGGAGCCGGAGGCTGCGGAAGAGGCGAGCGCCGGGGAGAGCCCGGAGTTGACGGAGCAGGCGGACGAAGAGCCTGAAGGGGACACGGCAACATCCAATCCGACGGAGGAGCCGGCGGCGGAGGAAACCATGGCCGGGGATCCGGGCGCGGCAGCGCCGGTGGTCGAAGAGCCTGCAGCAGAAGAGCCGGTAGCGTCCGTTCCCGATGCCGAGCCGGCAGAAATCGAGCAGATTGCCCATGAATGACGAACTCCAGCCCGAATCGATGGCTCCCGATGCTGAGCCCAAGGCGAAAAAGCCCAGAGCAAAGAAGGCTGCGGTTGCAGCGAAAACCGGCGAAACCAGCGCGAAAAAGCTGGGCACTAAAGCCGGGAAGGCCAAGCCTGCGGTGAAGAAAGCTGCCAGGGCTGCGGTTAGTGCGGAAGCTATGGCATTGGGCGGCTCCGCAGAACCGATCGAGGACCCGATCGGCGACCTGAGCGACGGCGAGGCCCGGTTTTATACCGGCGCGGGGCTTGGGACGGAGCCGGAAGCCGAGTCGGAAGCCGAGGTGCAAGCTTACAGGGTGGAAGCGGAGATGGAGGCCGTGAACGGCACGCTGGAATCCGGCGAGGGTTTGGCGGCTAAGCCCGTCGAAGAAAAACCACAGGAGCCGGCCGGCGAAATCTCAGAGAGCGGCGATGGGGAATCGGAGTCGGAGCCGCGCCCGCCGGCAAAACTGGAGCGGCTGCAGAAGATTCTCTCCCAGGCTGGTATTGCCAGCCGGCGACGGGCCGAAGAGCTGATTACCGAAGGCCGCGTGATGGTGAACGGGCAGGTGGTGACGGCGCTGGGCAGCAAGGCCGATCCCACGCGCGACCATATCCGGGTGGACGGCAAGTTGCTGCACGGGGCGGAGCGTCACCGCTACTTTGTGCTCAACAAGCCGAAAGGTTACGTGACCACGGCCAGCGATCCGGAGGGTCGGCCGACGGTGATGGAGTTTGTCGCCAAGCTGGGCGAGCGGCTGTATCCAGTAGGCCGGCTCGATTATCAGAGCGAAGGCCTGCTGCTGATGACCAACGACGGCGAACTGGCCAATCAGCTTACGCGTGCGGCTTCCGGCGTGGAAAAGACCTACCTGGTGAAGGTGGCCGGGCAGCTCAGCGAAGAAGATCTGGAGAAGCTGCGCGGCGGCGTGGCGATTGAGCGCGGGCCTGCGGGTTCGGGCAGGGTGAAGACGGCGCCGGCACGTATTCGCCAGGTGCGGCCGGGCGACAATCCGTGGTACGAGGTGGTGCTTATCGAAGGGCGCAACCGTGAGCTGCGCAAGATGTTTTCCGCGGTGGGGCACTTTGTGGAGAAGATCCGGCGCGTGGGCTATGGGCCGCTGGCGCTCGATGTGGAGCCGGGCAAGCTGCGCGAGCTTACGCCGGAAGAGGCGCAGGCGCTGCGCATGACCGCCGAGGGCAAGCTGAAGCCGAGACGGCTGAAGGCTGACGCCATGCTGCCCAAAGACGCGGGGCGGCGGGCGGAGGCGCATCCGGGCAGGCCGCGGGCGGAGCGGGGCATGCCGCGGACGCAGGAGCCGGAGTTTCGCCGGCAAGCCCGGAAGCCGTTTCCGGCAAAGGGCGGACAGCCGCGGCCATTTCGTGGCGAACGTCCGGCGCGAGAGCCTGGACCGCGCTTCGAGCGGCCCGCGTTTCCGAGCCGGCCTCCACGACGGGAGCGTGAAGAGCGGCGGTATGACGGGCGATTCGAGGAGAGACCGCGTGGCGGTTTTCGGCCACGCGAAGAACGGCCCGTGGACCGGCCCAGATTTACCAGGCCCGAGGAGCCGCGGCGGGAATTTGGCGACCGGAAAGGGAAGCCGGCAAGCCGATGGGGCGCACCTTCGGCAAGGGGCCGCGCAAGGACTGGAATAAAGGCGCTGGCGAACGTCCGTTCCGGAGTGAAGGCGACGGACAGGGATTCCGGGGCAAGGCTACGGCTGGGCGTGGCGGGCAAGCAAAGCCTGGTCCTTCAGGCCGCGGCAATCGCGGCTTCGGCGGCAAACCGGGCGGCGCAAAGCAAGGCGGATATCGCGGCGGTGGAGCAAGGCCAGGTGGTTTTCGTTCCCCGGGCGGACCGCCCAAGGGAAAGCGGCGCGGTTGAATCACGGGTGCAAATCTCACCAGAGTAAGTAATGGTCATTCCCTCAGGAGTCTTGCACGCATCTTTACTGCCATGAGCATTGAAAAGGCTACATTCGGGGCCGGATGTTTTTGGGGCGTGGAAGCGGCATTTGCCGCCATTCCGGGCGTGACTGCAACGGCTGTGGGCTATGAGGGCGGAAGTCTGGACCGGCCCACCTACAAGGATGTGTGCACGGACCGGACGGGGCACGCCGAGGTTGTGGAACTGGACTTCGATCCGGAGAAGATCAGCTACGAGCAACTGCTGGATGCGTTCTTTGAGCTGCATGATCCAACCACGCTGAACCGCCAGGGGCCGGACTGGGGGACGCAGTATCGCTCGGCGATCTTCTATCACTCGCCTGCGCAGGAAGCCGCGGCGCGCGCCAGGATTGAGCAGCTTACCACCGAAGGGCGCTACAAGCCGGGACGGATTGTGACCGAAGTGGTGCCGGCCCGGACCTTCTGGCGCGCCGAAGAATATCACCAGCGGTATCTGGAAAAGCGTGGCTTGGCGAAATGTCACATATAAGTTATTGCAGCTAAGGTTTTTATCCTAACTGGAGCGGTTAGATGCATGCCTTTGCGGTTGTAACTGCGCCTGCGATGCATGGCAAAGGCGCGGGAACCCACTACAATCATTTGTAGATGCGTGGCTGGTCAATTCCGCTGGGCCGATGGATGGGCGTTGAAGTGCGCGTCCATGTCTTTTTTCCGCTGTTGGCTGTGGTTTTTCTGGCTATCGGCAGCGGCAGCGATGCCGGCTGGCCGCGGGCCTTCGGGCTGTTCATGATGCTGGTGGCCGCCGTAGCGGTGCGCGAGGTAGCGCGGCTGCTGGTGGCGGCGTGGCTTGGGTTGCGTCTGCGCGCCGTATTGCTGTTGCCTATCGGCGGCCTGTTTGCCTATGCCAATCCTGAGAGCCAGGAGGCCGCGAATCAGGGCAAAGGACAACTGGCGCTGGCGTGCGCCGGACCGCTTGCCAACTGGGCCACGGCTTTGGTGATCGCTGCCACAATTCTGGGCGCCAGCGCCGCGGTTCCGCTCTTCAACACGCCGTACATTTCTCCGGGCGATCTGCTGCGCAGCATGGTCTGGATTCAGTTTTTCCTGGGTGCGCTTCACCTGCTTCCGGCCTATCCGCTGGATTGTGGTCGGGTGGTGCGCAACCTGTTTGCGCGGGAGCATGGCTTTACGCCGGCCGCGCGCGCCGCCGCAGGACTGGGGCAGGCGCTGTCGCTGGCCGCCATTCTGGTGGGCATGCTGATTAAGGACTACTGGCTGAGCATGGCCGGCCTGTTCATCATGATCGGAGCGCAGATTGAGGACCAGGGCGTCTTCTTTCAGTCGGTGGTCGACACGGTCCGCATGAAAGAGGTCATGCTTACCGACTTCGCTACGCTCTCGCCCTCCGACACGCTGGCCGATGCGCTGGTGCGCTGCGTGCATTCGCTGCAGGAGGACTTTCCCGTGGTGCGCGGACCGCAGCTTGTCGGAATCGTCTCCCGGCAGCGCATTGTGGATGCGCTGCGCAGCGAAGGGAATGGGTATGTGCAGTCGGTGATGTCACGCGCCTTCCAGGTGGCGCGGCCGGAAGACACGCTGGGAACCACTATCCGCCGCCTGAGCGCGGGCCACGGGATGGCGTTGATCCCGGTGACGGAAAGCGGGCGCGTGGTGGGCATCGTCAGCGTGCAAAACCTGATGAGCTCCATGTCGCTGCTGGCCGAGCAGCGGCGCATCGAGCGCATTGACGCACAAGGCTGACCCGCCCATGGCCGGTGAGGAACACACTTCGCTCGCGCCCGGTCTTTATCTGGTGGCTACGCCCATCGGCAACCTCGGCGACATCACGCTGCGCGCTCTCGATGTTCTGC
>JAJZJJ010000294.1 GCA_021810175.1 Acidobacteriota bacterium
AGCTCCTGCCGGCGCATGTCCTCTTCGCCCATGTAGACCACGCACTCCAGGCCGAACAGCGCGCAGACCGTGGCCGTCGCCACGCCGTGCTGCCCCGCGCCGGTCTCCGCAATGATGCGCTTCTTGCCCATCCGAACGGCCAGCAGCGCCTGGCCCAGACAGTTGTTGATCTTGTGCGCGCCGGTGTGCAGCAGGTCTTCGCGCTTCAGGTAAATCTTCGCCCCGCCCAGAGCTTCCGTCAGACGCGACGCGAAATACAGCGGCGTCGGACGGCCGGCGTAATCCCGCAGCAGCGCGTCCAGCTTCGCATGGAATGCGGGATCGGCCTGCGCTTCGGCGTATGCGTGCTCCAGCTCGTCCAGCGCCGCCACCAGCGTCTCGGGAACGTAGCGTCCGCCGTAGGCGCCGAAGCGTCCGGCCGCGGAATCTGTGATTGTGGCTGCCATACTTCCAGCTTACATGCTGAGCGCGCTGCCCGCCGGTTTGTGGCTCCCGGACTTGTCCGCCGACGTCACCGCTCCCCGTGCGGCATGGACGAACGCCCGCACCCTGGCCGGATCCTTTTTCCCCGGCCGCAGCTCCACGCCGGTCACCGCGTCCACGCCCCACGGCCGCAGCGTCCGGATCGCCTCCCCCACATTCTCCGCAGTCAGCCCTCCCGCGACCACCAGCCGCAGATCGCCCGCTTCCACCGAGAGCGCCTCCTGCGCGTGCTCCCAGTCGAAGATTCTGCCTGTGCCGCCGGAGGCGGCGGCCGTCCTCGCATCCACCAGAACGCCGCCGATCCCTCCATGCCGGACCACCGAACGCAGCTCGTCGCGCAGCCGCTTCTCGGCGCGCCCCGGATCGCCGTCCACATTCCAGTGCAGCGTCTGCAGCACGATGAACTCCGGGCCAAACTGCGCCCGCAGCCTGTCCGCCAGCAGAAAATCCAGCTCGCCGTGCAGCTGGACCCCGTTCAGTCCCGCCGTCTGCAGTGAAAATACAATTTCATCGAAATCCTGTGTGCTGAAAACCCCGATCTTCAGCAGCGTCTTCGGCAGTTCCGGCGCGAACTGCGCCACCTGCCCCGCCGTCACCTGCCGCGGGCTCCGCGCGAATACAAAGCCCACCGCGTCCGCCCCGGCGTCGGCCGCCAGCAGCGCGTCCTCCAGGTTTGTCGTTCCGCAGATTTTTATCCACATGTCGCGCCCGCAATCCCGGCCAGAGCTTCCGTTGAGGCTCGCAGCAGTTCACCCAGCGCGGCTCCCGGGCTCGCCTGCCGCATCAGCGACTCCCCGATCAGGAACGCGTGGAATCCCGCCGCCCGCAGCCGCATCAGATCCGCTGCTGTATGGATGCCGCTTTCCGCCACCTTCACCGCTCCCCGCGGCAGCTCGTCCGCCAGCGCCAGCGACGTCTCCAGCCGCACTTCGAAGCTCCGCAGATCGCGGTTGTTCACGCCGTACGCGTCGCAGCCCAGATCCTTCACCCGCGTTAGCTCCTCCGCCGTGTGGACCTCGCACAGCACGTCCAGTTCCCACGCGTGGGCCGCCTGCGTCAGCCGTTCCAGCTCCGCGTCGGACAAAGCGGCCGCAATGAGCAGAATGGCGTCCGCCCGATGCGCCCGCGCTTCCGCGATCTGGTACGCGTCCACCATAAAGTCCTTGCGCAGGCAGGGAATCGCCGTACTCTCGGTCGCGTCCGACGCCAGCTCCAGGTTGCGCAGACTGCCCTGGAAAAACGGCTCGTCCGTCAGCACGCTCAGCGCCGCCGCGCCCGCCTCGGCCAGTTCCCGCGCCAGCGCCGCCGGCTCGAAATCCGCCCGGATCAGCCCCTTCGACGGCGAGGCCTTCTTCAGCTCCGCAATCACCGCCGGACCCGCGGCGGCCTTCTCCCGCAGCGCACGCGCAAAACCGCGCGGCGTATGCTCCGCCGCCCGCCGCTCCAGTTCGGCCACCGGAACGCGCTCACGCCGCGCTGCCAGATCGGCGCGCGTCTTCTCCACAATGCGCTGCAAGTGCTGCAAGGCAATCTCCTGCCTTCAGTATAAGGATCGGCTCCCCCGGCCTGACATTTGTCACCTCCGATTGCTGACGAACCCCACTGCCGCCCTCGCCGCCCCTGCGCGATCCTGATTCTGTCAGGAGGAGCTTTATGAGCAGCATGAATCCCTGGATCGACTATTACGAGACCCGCTACCACGTTTGCGGCGACCCCGTTCGCCGCTATGCCCGCGCCTTCGGCGTGGCCCTCATCATCTTCGGAGCCGTCGCTCACGGCCGCATGGATTTCTTCTGGGCCGGCGTTGTCCTCACCGCCTGCAGCGGCCTGCTTTAATCGCACGCCGTTCCTGTCACGTTACGAGGGAGTCGCCGGAAAGCGCGCAGGTCTGTCCATCAGGCTGCCTGAAGCTTCGGGATCTTCTTCCGCCTGCCGCGTGAAGCCTGCCACAGATCGTACTGTGTCTGCAGATTCAGCCACAGCTCCGGTGTCGTTCCCAGCGCCTCGGACAACCGCAGCGCCATATCCGCCGAGACTCCGGAATTACCGTTCAGCAGCCGCGAGAGCGTGACCCGCGAAACGCCCAGATGATCGGCCAGCCTGCTCACCGGCATCGCTCCCATGTGCTCCCGCAGAATTTCTCCCGGATGTGCCGGATTGTGCATGCGCATAAATGCTCCTCAGTGGTAATCCTGATAATCGACAAGAACCGCGTCCGTGCCCTCAAACCTGAACGTAAGCCGCCAGTTTCCGCTCACGTCGACCGACCAGTGCTCTTCCAGATCGCCTTTCAGCGCATGGAGCCGCCACCCCGGCGAATTCATGTCGCCCGGAGCTGCCGCGGCGTTAAGCCGGGTTAGTTGCAGCCTCAGCCGCTTCGCATGAGCGGCCTGAATCCCGGCCTTTGAGCCCGTCAGGAAGAACGCCTCAACACCTTTGTGCCGAAAGCTCCTGATCACCTGTATAGTGTATCGCTACGCGATGCACAACAGCAACCGGCGCAAAGGCATGTCTTCCTACCCCAGAATCCCCAGCTTCCGCGCCGTCTTCTCCAGCGTCTCCAGCGCCTGGTCCAGCTGCTCCCGCGTATGCTCGCTGGTCATAATCGTCCGGATGCGCGCCTTGCCCTCCGGCACCGTCGGAAACGCGATTCCCGTCGCCATCACGCCCGCGTCGAACAGCGCCCGCGAAAACTCCATCGCCAGCCGCCCCTCGCCCACGATGATCGGCGTGATCGGAGTTTCGCTCGCCGGAGTCGTCACCCCGCCAATGTCGAAGCCCAGCCCGCCCAGCTCCGCCTTGAAGTAGCGCGTATTCTCCCACAGCCGCTCGATCCGCTCCGGCTCCTGTTCCAGCAGGTCGAACGCCGCCATGCAGCTCGCCGTCACCGACGGAGGATGTGAGGTCGAGAACAGAAACGGCCGAGCCCGATGGTACAGATAATCGATCAGGTCCTTCGAGCCGCACACATAGCCGCCAATGGCCCCAATCGCCTTCGACAGCGTCCCCACCTGAATGTCCACCCGCCCGTGGCAGTTAAAGTGGTCGATCGTGCCCCTCCCATTGCGCCCCAGCACTCCGGAGGCGTGCGCGTCGTCCACCATCATGATCGCGCCGTACCGCTCCGCCAGGTCCGCCAGCCGGTCCACCGGCCCAATATCGCCATCCATCGAGAAGACGCCGTCCGTAATCAGCAGCTTTCGCCCCGGCTCGTTCGCGACTTCCCGCAGAATCTCCTCCGCATGGGCCACATCCTTGTGCCGGAACACCCGAATCTTCGCCCGCGACAGCCGCGCCCCGTCGATGATCGAAGCGTGGTTCAGCTCGTCGCTGATAATGAAGTCCTCTTTCCCCAGGATCGCCGACACCGTCCCCGCATTCGCCGTAAACCCGCTCTGGAAGACCACGCACGCCTCCACATTCTTGAAGCGGGCAATTTTCTCCTCCAGTTCCATGTGGATCTTCATCGTCCCGGCAATCGTCCGCACCGCGCCCGAACCCACTCCCAGCTCGCGCACCGCCTTCTCCGCGGCCTCGCGCAGCTTCGGGTGGTTGCACAGCCCCAGGTAGTTGTTCGACGCCAGGTTAATCACCCGCCGCCCATCGTAGGTGCACACCGGAGCCTGCGCGTCCTCCAGCACCCGCAGCCGGAAATGCGTGCCCTTCTTCTTCAGTTCTTCAATCTGGTCGCTCAGATACCGGAGCTGCGGACGCTGCGAAAGTGACGATGCCATCGGTTTTTCCTCGGATTGCGAATGCGCAACCTAAAATCCTAACTCCGCCTGCGGCCGCGTGCGGAATGCCCGGTCCATCCTCCGCCCTGTCTCCTGTCCGCTCTCTCAGATACAATTGTTTTTCCAGCGCAGGATGAAGCGAGTGGGTTACGGTCGAGCCCTGGGTCGGCCATTCTCTCCGCTCCTGGGCCGGATGCTTTTTTTGAAGAGAGTTCCTTACGAATGATTTCGCTGTTCCGGAAGCACATCGCCCCGCGGCCTGTCGTCACCTCAGGAATCCTTGCCTGCCTCCTCTGGTTTGCCGCCGTATCTCCGGGCCGGGCGCAGGTGGCGACCCGCACGCAGCTCGTGGCGCAACAGCGGCAAAGCGGCGTTCTCTCCCTCTCCGCAACCGTGCAGGACGCCGAGGGCAATCCGGTCACTCAGGGCTCTGTCAGCTTCGAGTCGTCCAAAGGCTCTCTCGGTTCCGTCTTCATCCATAACGGAACGGCTACCCTGAACCTCACCAATCCGCCGGCGTGGGCGCATTCCGTTACGGCTGTCTACCAGAGCAATTCCGGCTTTTCGTCCTCTTCCGCCGCCGCCAGTCTGGCCCTTACGCCCGATGCTGCCAGTGGCCTGCCAGGCTTCACCGTGACCTCCGCTCCGGCTTCCGTCACCCTCAAGGCTGGGAGTTACGCCACCTACAGCCTCACGGTAACGTCGCAAAACGGCTTCTCTGAGCCGGTGAACCTCTCCTGTTCCGGCCTGCCCCACGCATCCACCTGCACCTTCAGCCCGACCGTCGTGACGCCTCCGGCCAACGGATCCATCGTCAGCACCATGCAGGTTGCCACCACGGCGCCTTCCGGCATCTATTCGCCGTCGTCCGCAAAGAGCGGCAGC
>JAJZJJ010000295.1 GCA_021810175.1 Acidobacteriota bacterium
CGTCCGCCAGGTCCTCGACTCAGTCCCCGCCATGCCCGCCTATTACCCGCGTATGAAGCAGCTCAACTCCGCTGGAGCACCCTCCGTGGCCACCCTCCCCGGCAACGCCGCGCTCACACCCGGACAGGTCCACGACCTCGCCCAAACTCACCGCGCCGTCCTCCTTGACCTCCGCTCACCGGAAGACTTCGCCGCCGCCCACATCCCCGGTGCCATCAGCATCGGCGCCGGACCCAGTCTCTCCCTCTGGGCTGGCTGGCTCCTCGACGCCACCATCCCCATCGTCCTCGTCAACAACTCGGGCGACGACGAATCCTCACGCCGCGCCCTCGTCCGCGTCGGCCTCGACAACATCGCCGGATTCCTCGCCGGAGGCATGCACGCCTGGACCGCCCCCAACCCGCCCGCCGCAAACCTTCCCACCGCCCGAATCACCCTCCTCAACCCCGAACAGGTCCAGTCCCGCCTCGACTTCGCTCCCGGCCAGGTCATCCTTCTCGACGTTCGTAACCCCTCCGAGTGGAACGCCGGCCATATCCCCGGCGCGCGCCACATCATGCTCGGTGACCTTCCCCATAAACTCGACACCCTCCCCACCCAACAGCCCATCATCACCGTTTGCCAGGCGGGACACCGCGCCAGCATCGCCGCCAGCCTGCTGGCTCGCGCCGGCTTCCAGAACGTCGCCACCCTTGAAGGCGGCATGAACGCCTGGACCCTCCAGCAAACCGCCAACTGAAGCGAGTCGCCCGCACAATACCCAATCCAACCAACGAATTGTCATCTCGACTGCAGTCGACGCTGTCCATTCATGCATGAGTCATTCTGGGCCAGGTCTGGCCCGTACTCACGCGCCAGACGCAGCGGAGTGACCTGTAGTTCTACCTTTCCTTCATAACAATCCCTTTCGCATTTTTTTACTTGCAAATCACAAGTAACTTGCTCTATCGTTCTCCCCGTGCCAGAGAAGTCCCGCGCCCAGCCGCGCTCCGGGTGCCCGGTCAGCATCTCTCTCGAAGTCTTCGGAGACCGCTGGTCCCTGCTCATCGTCCGCGACCTCATGGTCCGGGGCTTCCGCCGTTTCAAAGACTTTCAGCAGAGTGGAGAAGGCATCGCCACCAACATCCTCGCGGATCGCCTGCGCAGGCTCGAAGACGCCGGCATCCTCACCACCACCCCCGACCCGGAAGACGCACGCCGTAGGCTCTACCGGCTCACAGAGAAAGGCATCGACCTCGCCCCCGTCCTGCTGGAAATTCTGGTCTGGGGCGCGAAATACGAAGAAACCGGCGCACCCTGCGAGGTCATCTCACAGATGGCACAGAACCGCGAAGCCGTCCTCGCCGAAGTCCGCCGCCGATGGCAGCAAGACGACCCCACGCCAATCCTCCCCTGGCTGGGCGGGCCTAAACGCAGCAAGTAGCCGTATTCGTTGCATATCCATTCGTACGGAGTCCTTCATGTCCACTCTCGCCCACAATCCCCGCATCACGCCCTTCCTATGGTTCGACAACGACGCCGAAGACGCCGTGAACTTCTACACCAGCATCTTCCCCAACTCCCGAATCCTCACCTCCGTCCCCAACCAGCCGGACATCACCCCATCCAAAGCAAAAATCCTTACCATCGCCTTCGAACTCGACGGAGTCCCCTTCACCGCCCTTAACGGAGGCCCCAACTTCACCTTCAACCAGGCCGTCTCCTTTGTCGTCCACTGCGCCAATCAGCAGGAAATCGACTACTACTGGGCGCACCTAACCGCCGATGGCGGCAGCGAGGTCGCCTGCGGATGGCTCACTGACAAATTCGGCCTCTCCTGGCAGGTCGTCCCCGCCAACATCAGCGAACTCGTCCGCCGCCCCAAAGCCATGCAAGCCCTCATGCAGATGAAAAAGCTCGACATCGCAACTCTCGAAGAGGCCGCTCGCGAATAACTCTTTGACTTACGCGAACTATGCCGTCAAAATTTCCTACCGCAAAGGAGTCATTATGGAGACCTGCCCTCATCTCGGTTTTCCCGGAACCTGCGAAGAAGCTCTCCACTTCTACGAGCAGGCAATCGGAGCCAAAATCCAATACCTCAGCCGCTATCAGGAAACAGCCATGGCCGCACAGGTTCCGCCCGACTTCGCCAACAAAGTCGTCCACGCCACCATCACCATCGGCAACTCCCGCATCATGGCCTCCGATGCTCCACCGGATCGCTACAGCAAGGCCCACGGCATCGCCATCACCCTTGAATCCAATAGCCGCGAAGAGGGCGAAAGAGCCTTCCGCGCCCTCACCGCCGGTGGAGATATCGACATGCCCTTCCAAGAGACTTATTGGTCCCCAGGCTTCGGTATGGGACGCGACAAATTCGGCATCCCCTGGATGGTCAATACAACTCGGCCGCAGTCATAACCAGATCGAATTTCCACTGAAAGGAATTCCTTATGAGCAGCGTTCGTGTTCTCGTCGGTACGCACAAAGGCGCGTTTGTCCTCACCTCTGACGGCAAACGCAAAGACTGGAAAGTCAGCGGTCCCTTCTTCGCTGGCATCGATGTCTACCACGTCAAAGGCTCGCCCGTGGACCCCAACCGCATCTACGCCTCGCAAACCAGCAGTTGGTTTGGCCAGGTCCTCCAGCGCTCCAACGATGGCGGCCATACCTGGGAGCCCGTCAGCAACAAATTCGCATACGAAGGCGAAACCGGCACCCACCAGTGGTACGACGGCACACCTCATCCCTGGGAATTCAAGCGCGTCTGGCACCTCGAACCCTCCCTCACCGACCCCGACACCGTCTATGCCGGCATCGAAGACGCGGCTATCTTCCGCTCAGCCGACGGCGGCCAGTCCTGGGTCGAACTCCCCGGTCTGCGCCACCACGGCACCGGACCCCACTGGCAGCCCGGCGCAGGTGGCATGTGCCTGCACTCCATCATCCTCGACCCCTCCAATTCCAACCGCGTCTTCATCGCCATTTCGGCCGCCGGAGCCTTCCGTACCGACGACGCCGGCGCTACGTGGAAGCCCATCAACCGCGGCCTTCGCTCCCAATACATCCCCGATCCCGAAGCCGAAGTCGGTCACTGCGTCCATCACATCGCCATGCATCCAGATCGTCCCGGCATTCTCTTCATGCAGAAGCACTGGGACGTCATGCGCTCCGACGACGCCGGCGACAGCTGGCACGAAATCAGCGGCAATCTCCCCACCGACTTCGGCTTCGTCATCGACATCCACGCCCACGAGCCCGAAACCATCTACGTCGTTCCCATCAAGAGTGACTCCGAACACTACCCGCTCGATGGCTCCCTCCGCGTCTATCGCAGCCGCACCGGAGGCAACGAGTGGGAACCCCTCACCGCGGGCCTGCCCCAGCAGAACTGCTACGTAAACGTCCTCCGCGACGCCATGGCCGTTGACTCCCTCGACCAATGCGGCATCTATTTCGGTACAACCGGCGGTCAGGTTTATGCCTCGGCCGACGCAGGCGACACGTGGACTCCCATCGTCCGCGACTTGCCTTCCGTGCTCTCGGTCGAGGTGCAAACCCTGCCCTAGCGGGAGGCAATCATGATCGAAGCGCTCCAAGGATTCCCTTCACCGATCCTGGCCTTTGCCTGCAAAGGCCACGTGACCAGAAACGACTACGAAACCACACTGATCCCAGCGGTCGAATCAGCGATGCAGCAACCCGGCAAGGTCCGCCTTTACTACCAGATCAACCCCGACTTTTCCGGCATCGAGTTCGGCGCCGCATGGGACGATTTCAGAGTTGGCATGCATCATCTCGCCCGCTGGGAGCGCATGGCAGCCGTCACTGACGTCGACTGGATTCGCCATACCATCCGCGCCTTCGGCTTCCTCATGCCCGGCGAGCTCAAAATCTTCGCCTCGCCGAGCAAGCCTAGGCCCGCGAGTGGATCACCCAGGGCCTCACAGCATAACCATGACAAACGCTAACTCCGCACCCATCGTCCGCGTCGAACTCCCCCACCACCTCCGCACGCTCGCCGGCACCGGTATTGAGGTGGAGCTCACCGTCCCCGCGCCGGTTACCCTTTCCACCGTGCTCGACGCGCTCGAGTCGCGCTATCCCATGCTCCGCGGCACCATTCGTGATCACGTCACCCTCAAGCGCCGCCCCTTCCTGCGCTTCTTCGCCTGTCAGCAGGATCTCTCCCACGATTCACCCGACGCACCGCTCCCCGCCGCCATCCTCTCCGGCGCCGAACCCCTCATCATCCTCGGCGCTATCGCCGGCGGCTGAATCTACGTCCCGCCCAGAAAATCAGGAGCAGCCGCAGCTCTCGCCCCGCATCGCGCGCCGCGCCTCCACCACGATCAAGGGCACCGCCGCCAGCGCCGCACCCGAATCCATCCACGCCGCATGCCACACGGCATTCACGGCCAGCCCCGCGAGGGTAATCGCTGCCAGATACGCGCACGTCGCCGACTGCACCGCATCCGCCGCCATCGCCCTGTCTGCGCGCTTCCGCGCCAGTCTTCGCTTCTGCCAAGCCAGCAGCGGCATCACCACCAGCGCAAGCGCTGTGATGCTGATCCCCGACAGGCTTGCCTCCGGCCTTGCACGCAGCGCTAGCGTGCTCACCGCAATGCCCGTCACCACCACCGCCAGCGCATACAGCAGCACACCCGCCATTCGCGCTGCCCGTGCCTCATCCAGCCGGAACCACTGGGTAAACTGCAGCATCACCACTCCGGCAGAAAGCAACTCCACCAGGCTGTCCGCGCCGAATGCCACCAGCGCGGGGCTGTGCGCCCCTAGCGCGCTCCACAGCGACACGCCACACTCGGCCGCCATCCACGCCAGCGTAATCCCTTGCAGCCAGACCGCATACGCCGCATGACCGGTGCCCTTAGGCGCGGCACACGTCGAACACCCGCAACCAAGACCCGTCGCTTCTTCCATATCTTCCTTCTAGGATGCATCCACTGGTACTGATAGGACACGTCTAGCCGCGTGGGATGGTCGCCTCACACAAAGCGAATCATCTACAGACCAATGACCACGCCCTAAACGAAATGGCGCGCAAAGCGCGCTCAGACTGCTGACGAACCCCA
>JAJZJJ010000296.1 GCA_021810175.1 Acidobacteriota bacterium
AAGCAGGGTCGAAGCTGGACAAGGCGCGCGCGCTTGGAGTGCCTGTGATCGATGAAGCGGCGCTGGTGGAAATGGTGAAGGGGTGAGGCGGAGTCCAGCTCCGCCCTACTCGGCCTTGGGAGTGAAGTAGCCCTTCATGGCGTGGACCTTGTAGCGGCGATCCAGACAGTAGAGATAGATGGAGCGGAACTCGCCGTTGGCCCTGAAGTCCGCGGGCTTGTAGACAAGAGCGTACTGGCTGCGAAGCTCGTCCTCGACGGAGCTGAAGCTGATGGGGAGGTTGTGGAGGCTTCGCGGGAAGAAGGCTTGTCCACCGGTTTCCTCGGCCATTTTCTTCAGCACGCCGTCGCCATGCTCATCGGGAGTGGGATCGTCGTCGGTGCTGATGGCGTAGATGGCGGTCTGGGCGCGCTGGCACTCGCGGATGGCGTCGCTGAGGTAGGCGTGGCTCTGATCGTCTTCGCCGTCAGAGACGAGGACAATGGCGCGACGCACATAGAACGGACCACTGGCGGCTTTGAGGAGCTTGTATCGGCAGGCGCTGTAGACAGCGTCGTAGAGGGCGGTTCCGCCGCCGGGGCTGAGCTGCTGGACGGAGTTGTCGAGCTTGCTGAGGTCGTTGGTCCAGCCCTGAATGAAGTTTGGCGTGACGTCGAAGCCTTCGACAAAGGCCTTATCCGTCGATGGGCGCATGATCTGGAGAAGGAAGCTGTTGACGGCCTGCTGCTCAAACTGGAAGCGCTCGCGGATGGAGTTGCTGGTATCGACAAGGATGCCGAGGCGCAGGGGAAGCTGGGTTTGCTGGGTGAAGCTGTAAACCTCAGCCGGTGCGCGATGGTTGTCGAGCAGGGCGAAGTCGCTTTCCTTCAGGTTTTTGACGAACTGCCCCTTGTTGTTGGTGACCGTGAAGACGAGATCGACTTCATTCACGTTGGTGGTCAGCTTGTACTGGTGCTGAGTGTTGTGGGAAACATTGGGGCCCTGCGGTGCGGCGGACAACTGCTGCCTTGAGGACGCATGGCGCCTTGGCTTCGCGAGAGCGCCAAAGGGAACAGCCAAAAGGACTGCAAGCACGGCAATGGTCCGCGCGGGTGAACGGTGGAAAACTGTGATCATCGGCCTGCCACTTATTCTACTAGACTCCATGAAAAGTCCAAGGTGAGCCGGGTGGTTCCGGGATGGGCAAAGTCAAAGGGCGTCCGGGTTTGGGCGCAAGGCGGCATATGGATGGGGGGATCGGGTTTGCGCGAACACAGATGGGCACGGCACAATACTGGACCATGAGTGAGAGTGAGAAGCAGGCAGTGGTGACGAAGGGTGCGCCGGCGGCGATCGGGCCGTATTCGCAGGCGGTGCGCGTGGGGGATTTGCTGTTTACATCAGGGCAGATTGCGCTGGAGCCGGCGACGGGCGCGATGGTGGAAGGCGGCGTGGAAGCGCAGACGGTGCGCGTGTGCGAGAACCTGAAAGCCGTATTGGAAGCCGCGGGTGCGGGATTTTCGCAGGTGGTGAAGACCACGGTGTTTCTGAAGAGCATGGGCGACTTTGCGGCGATGAATGGCGTGTACGGCCGGTATTTTGCGCCGGAGGGCGCGGTAGCTCCGGCGCGCTCGACGGTGGAAGTGGCGAGGCTGCCCAAGGATGCGCTGGTAGAGATTGAGTTGATCGCCCAGCTAGGGTGAGCGGGGAGATTTTGCGGCATCCGATTCGCGAGAAAAGCAAGGGGAACGGTGATGGAGAAGATACAGAAGACGGAAGACGAGTGGCGCGAGGAACTGACGCCGGAGCAGTACTACATCCTGCGGCAGAAGGGCACGGAGCCGGCATTTTCCGGGGCGCTGTACCGGAATCACGAGAAGGGCAGCTATCATTGCGCGGCGTGCGGAGCGCTGCTGTTCCAGAGCGATGCGAAGTTCGAGTCCGGCAGCGGGTGGCCGAGTTTCTGGAATCCCGTCGAGAATGATGCGGTGGCGACGCACGAGGATGAAAGCTTTGGCATGCGGCGGATTGAGGTGACGTGCGCGCGCTGCGGAGGTCATCTGGGCCATGTGTTTCCGGATGGGCCGCGACCGACGGGGCTGCGATACTGCATCAATTCCACGTCACTTAAATTTGCGAAAGAGGAATAGGGTTGCTCTGGCGGCAACTCTTTGTTAGCCTCACGAATAAGTCATGAAACCGGTCCTCAACCAGATGTGTATCTTCTGTTGTTGTCGCGCCTGTCCCGCAGGCTGTGGGCACCGGTTCGCGTGTTGTTAAGCGCGAAGCAAGTTACCGGCCAGTCCCTTCGTTGCTGACTCGCTGCCGGAGCTTACTGGAACGGCAGCTTTCCCTCAGACAGATCGCCCTGAATTTTTCTTACGAGGTCGCATGCTGTTCACCGAGAGCTTAGTTTCCACGGTATCCACTGAGCCGGCTATACGGACCAATCCGGGTCATCTTCGCCTGCTGGAGGCGGAAAGCATTCATATCCTGCGCGAGGTTGCCGCGGAGTTTGAGCGGCCGGTGATGCTGTATTCCATCGGCAAAGACTCGTCGGTGATGCTGCGGCTGGCGCAGAAGGCGTTTTATCCAGGGCCGATTCCTTTTCCGCTGCTGCATATCGATACGGGCTTCAAGTTCGCTGAGATGCTGGAGTTTCGCGACAACATGGCAAAGGAAGTGGGCGCGGAGCTGCACGTGTGGCGGAACGAGCCAGCGATCGCGGCGGGGACGAATCCGATCAAGCTGGACACAAAGCGCTGCTGCGCATTGCTGAAGACGCAGGCTCTGCTGGATGCGCTGAAGCATTACGGATTTGACGCGGCCTTTGGCGGGGCGCGGCGCGACGAGGAGAAGTCGCGCGCGAAAGAACGGATTTATTCCTTCCGCGATACGGCGGGGCAGTGGGACCCGAAGAATCAGCGGCCGGAGTTGTGGAACCTGTACAACGCGCGGGTACATCCGGGCGAGAGCATCCGGGTGTTTCCGCTTTCGAACTGGACGGAGATGGATGTGTGGCAATACATCCACGAGGAAAAGATTCCGATTGTGGATTTGTACTACGCAAAAGAACGGCCCATGTATGTGCGCGGCGAGGTGCTGATGCCGATTGAGCAGGAATTTGTGCGGCTGCCGGGCGAGGAGCCGCAGATGGTGCGTTCGCGGCTGCGGTCGCTGGGCTGCAGCCCGTGCACGGGAGCGATTCGCTCGGATGCGGACACATTGCCGAAGATTATTGCGGAGCTGCTGTCGTTCCGTTCCTCAGAGCGCGCGAACCGCGTGATTGACCACGACCAGGAAGGCTCGATGGAGATCAAGAAGCGGGAGGGTTATTTCTAGGATGGCTTCCCTGATTACGAAACAGGATCAGTTACAAAAAGAAACGGGCACGGTTTTCTCGATTGAGAAGTTTCTGGAGCAGGAGCGCGGCAAGGATCTGCTGCGGTTTTCGACGGCGGGATCGGTGGACGACGGCAAGTCGACGCTGATTGGACGGCTGCTGTATGACACGCGCAGCGTGTATGACGATCATGTGCGCTCGATTGAGGGCAAGGGCACAGCCGGTGCGGGTGTGCTGGACTTTGCGCTGCTGACGGATGGGTTGCGAGCGGAGCGCGAACAGGGCATCACGATTGACGTAGCGTACCGGTACTTTTCGACCGAGAGGCGGAAGTTCATCATTGCGGACACGCCGGGGCACGAGCAGTACACGCGCAACATGGCGACGGGCGCATCGACGGCGGATGCGGCGATTGTGCTGGTGGATGCGCGCAAGGGTGTGCTGATCCAATCGCGGCGGCATGCGTATATTGCGTCGCTGCTGGGCGTGCGGCATGTGATTGTCGCGGTGAACAAGATGGACCTGGTGGATTACAGCGAAGAGGTGTTTCGCAGGATTCAGCAGGATTTCGAGGCCTTTCTGCGGGCTGCGAATGCGGATGGGCGTCCGGTGGAGCTGTATTTTCTGCCGGTGAGCGCGCTGCTGGGTGTGAATGTGGCGAAGCGTTCGCCGGGCGAGACGCCGTGGTATGGCGGGCCGTCGCTGCTGGAACTGCTGGAGTCGCTGCCGAGCGTGGAGGATACGAGTGGTGCGGCGTTCCGTTTTCCGGTGCAGCGGGTGGTGCGTCCAGACCAGCATTTTCGCGGTTTCGCGGGGCAGATTGCCTCGGGATCGATTCGGGTGGGCGATGCGGTGACGGTGCTGCCTTCCGGGCGGAAGTCGCGAGTGGAGCGGATTGTGACGTATGACGGAGATTTGCAGGAAGCACATGCGCCGTTCTCGGTGACGGTGACGCTGGAAGACGAAGTGGACGTCAGCCGGGGCGATCTGCTGGTGCGCGGCGGCGAAGAGGCGCAGCTTTCGCGGCGGTTTGCGGCGTCGCTGGTGTGGATGGATGGGCAGGCACTGGATCCGACGCGGCGGTACCTGCTGAAGCATACGAGCCACACGGTGCCGGTGCGCGAGTTGAGCGTGCGGCATCGCGTGGATGTGGGCACTCTGGAGGAGTTTGCCGCCGGCAGCCTGAATATGAACGAGATCGGTGTGGTGGAGGTGGAGACACGCCGGCCGATCGCGCTGGACCGATACGCGGAGATTCGCGGTACGGGCGCGTTTGCGCTGATCGACGGGCGGACGAATGCGACGGTGGCGGCGGGCATGGTGAGGGAGATCTTCAAGGACGAGCCGCACTCGCAACACAAAGGCCCGGTGACGCCAGAGCAGCGCGCGCAGCGTTGGGGACATGAGGGCGAAGTGGTGGAACTGCGCGGCCCGGCGGAGGTGGCCGATGCGCTGGAGCATGCGCTGTTTGACCTGGGCGCGGTGACGGTGCGGGCGCTGCGGCGTGCTCCGGCGATGCACGCGGCGCTGGCGTCTTCAGGAATCCTTGTGCTGGTGCATCGCGAAGATCCTGCACCGGCGCGGCTGAAGATTGGAGATGCTGCCGTGGTGGAGATTGCGACGGACCATATCGACGCCGCGGTGGCGGAGATTCTGAAGCAATTGCGAGAGAACAAGATTCTGCAATAAGGCGTTGTTCGATTCACAGGCCGGCAGGCGGGCGCAGTGCAAGGCGGCTCT
>JAJZJJ010000297.1 GCA_021810175.1 Acidobacteriota bacterium
TGCGGCGGCGGCGAGGCCGCAAGGGAACGGCGTTGTTGCCGGAGCAGCGCAGGAAGCTGCGGCGGCGAGGCCGATGCGGAAAGAGCCGGCGATGGCAGAGCCGGCTGCGCGGCCGAGGGCCGGAGCGGGAGAGGATTTGCTGCTGACGGCATCCGTGCATCGCGGGAAGGATGAGGGCAGAGACCGGACAGCGAAATTCAGGACGGGCAGGAATGAGGCCGACCGGAACGAGGCCAATCTGCACGAGGCCGACCGGAACGAGGCCGACGGGGATGAGGCAGAGGCCGGGGGCGTGTGGTGGCGGCGTGGTCCGTTTGCTGTGGCGGCGGCGGTGACGTTGCTGGCGATCACGCTGTTTGTGATCTACGGGATGTTCCACGACGGAAACGATGACAGGCCGGCGGAAGCAGCGGTGGCGACGCCGGTGAAGAGACCGGCGCGGCCGATGCAGACGATTGTGGAGCACGCGAAGCCCAGGGCGGCTGCCGCATCGACGGCGGAGCGAGGGAATGGGAATGCGGACTGGAGGGTGATCATCTACACGTACGATTCCCGCAGCGATGCGCAACGGAAAGCGGCGGCGATGGCGAAGAAGTATCCGGGGCTGCATCCGAGGGCGCTGGCGACGAACACGGGCCGGCATTATCTGGTGGTTCTGGGGCCGCCGATGGAGCGGAACGCGGCGATGCGTCTGCGGGAAAAGGCGATTCGCATGGGATTGCCGCGCGACACGTATGCGCAGAACGTCCGCTGAATGGGATGGAAGAGTTCTGAGTTGTGCTAAACAGCGAAGGCGCAGTAGGATAGCTGGGAAGCGACCCTGTTGCGCAGCACGCTTTCCCCGGAAAAGCTAAAGTCCAGGTGCTGGACGCGCAGGAATCCACTGATGGCGGGCCGAGGCTGAATGGACGAGCGCACAACGTCCGTGGTGATCATCGACGACGATCCGATGCACCTGCGCATTTACGGGTGGATTATCGGGGAGGCGGGGTATGAACCGCTGCCGGCGCTGGTAACCGGAGACCGGATCGATTTTCCGGAAAAGCCTGCGCAGATTGTGGTGATGGACTACCGTTTGTCGGATCGGATGACGGCGGTTCAGGCGGCGGAGATGGTGCGGCTGCGTTATCCGGGTGCTCCGATCCTGGTGCTGTCGGACGTTTACGATCTGCCTGAAGACATCGCTTTGTACGCTCAGGCGTTTGTGCGCAAGGGCGAACCGGCGAAACTGGTGGAAGTGCTGAAGGAACTGTGCCGGAATCGGGCGGAAATGCCCGACCACGCGGCATAGGATTTCGGCGACGCACCGGAAAATAGTTTTCCTCCAAGCAACCAGCTCCAGCGAGCGCTTCATCCAACCGATGGGCGACGCTATGGCCTATCCCCGGGTCTGGCCGCCACTCGCGAAACTCTGGGCCATTTCGGCGCTGACACGACTGTGCGGAAAGCGGAGTATGAACGGAATTAAGAGGAAGATCCGGGCTATCGGGATATTGGGTGTTTGGGCTGCGATGGCGGGGGCGACGGCGCTTGCCTCAAGCCCGTCGGCTTTTCTGATTCCACAGCCGGGGGCGGACCAGCTGAAGTCGATGTCGCTGGCGCAACTGGGGAATATCCGGGTAACGACGGTATCGAAGCAGCCGGAAGAGGTGTGGCATACGCCGGCGGCGATCTACGTCATTACTCACAAGCAAATCATGGAGTCTGGGGCGCGGACGATTCCGGATCTGCTGCGGATGGTGCCGGGCGTGCAGGTATCGCAGGAGCAGAGCGATCAGTGGGCGGTGGGGATTCGTGGCTTCGACAGTCCGTTTTCCGCGGGGCTGCTGGTCCTGATCGATGGGCGGAGTGTGTATACGCCTTTATTCGAGGGCGTGTACTGGGATGTGCAGGATCTGCCGCTGGATAATATAGCGCGGATCGAAATCATTCGCGGGCCTGGAGGCACAATCTGGGGACCGAACGCGGTGAATGGAGTGATCAACATCATCACGCGCGCGGCGGGCGACACCCAGGGAGTGCGCGTGCGGAGCGACGGTGGATCGGCGGTGGAACATTTCACCGGAACGTTGCGCGACGGATTCCGGCCGGCGCCGGATGTGCAGGCGCGGATCTGGGCGAAGGGATTCAATCGCGGGCCGGAGCTGAATCCGGGGGGCGATCCGTATGACGCGTGGCATCAGGAGCGGGGCGGTTTCCGGGTGGACTGGGAGCCGAGCGGACGGGATCACGTTGCATTTGCGGGAATGATGTACCAGGGGATGAGCGGGGAGCAGATTCCGCGGACGACGCTGACGCCTCCGGCGACGGTGATGCTGGATGGAGAGCAGGCGGTTGCGGGCGGGGATCTGCGGGTGCGCTGGGATCACGACCTGGGGAGGAACTCGGATTTTTATGTGCAGAGCTATTTCGACCGCACGAATCGGAACACGCCGCAGTTCGCGGAGGGCAGAAACACGTTCGATGTGGATGCGACGGTTCATGTGGGGAACCTGCCGCGACAGGATTTGATTCTGGGGGCGGGACTGCGGGAGAGCCCGAATCATTTCGAGCAGAAGCTGGCGACGGTGAACATCGCGCCGCACGAGGAGAACGCTTATCTCTACAGCCTGTTTGCGCAGGACGAGTTCACGCTGGTGCCAAAGCGGCTGGAACTGACGCTGGGATCGAAGTTCGAGGACAACAATTTCAGTGGATGGGGAGTGGAGCCGAGCGCGCGAATATTGTGGAATCCGCGGCGGGATATGACAGTGTGGGGAGCGGTGACGAGGGCGCTGCGGATTCCGGGCGAGCTGGATCGGGGCGTGTCGGAGATGGTGCTGGCGCAGAAGAAGCCGGTGGTTTTCGAGCAGGCAGTGGGGAACCCGAACTTCCAGCCGGTGGTGATGGTTGGATGGGAGGCGGGATATCGGGAACTGCTGATGCCGCGGCTCTATGTGGACGTTACGAGCTTTTACAACCAGTACGACAATGTCGAGAGCTATAACGGGCGAGGGCCAACGGTTTCGCGTCCGACGCAGCCGTATCCCTACACGCTGTACAGTTTTGAGTACGCCAACGGGCTGAAGGGGATCACGGACGGAGTGGAGATCGCGCCGGACTGGAAGGTGACGAGCTGGTGGGAGCTGCGAGGCAGCTATTCGCATCTGCACATGTCCCTGCACTCGAAGCCGGGGTTCAGCCAGGCGTCCTATGCGGCGAACTATGTGGGATTCGCGCCGCATCAGCAGACGTCTGTGGCGTCAGTGTTTGGGCTGCCGCGCCATCTGACGGTGACGGCGGATTACCGGTATGTGAGCGCGCTGCCGACGGACCATATTTCCGCCTATCGAACAGGAGACGCGTGGATTGGGTGGAAACTTTCAAAGCGGTGGGAAGTGTCGGTGACGGGAAGAAATCTACTGCAGCCGTCGCACCGGGAAGGACCGGGTGACAACGGGAACCTTGTCGGAATCAGGCGGACGGTTTTTGCGGGCCTGCAGTGGACACGGTAAGAATGATGCCGGGCTACGGAGCACGACAGCACGGTGAGGAGCGGCGGCCGCGGAGGGCGCGCGCCGGCCGCTGGCTGGCAGGCATGCTGCTGGCGGCCGCAGTTTCGGCGGCGGCGACGATTGCTCCGACACGAGCCTCGGCGGAGCGGCCGTCGCAGAGTGACGTCGAGGCAGCCTATCTCTACAACTTTGGGAGATTTGTGAGTTGGCCGTCGGCCGGGTCACAGGGGCCGATGACGATCTGTGTGGCCGGACAGGAGAGCTTCGCGCAGGAGTTATCCAGTCTGGTGTCCGGGGAGAAGATCAGAGGGCAACTGATCCAGGTGAAGCGGGTGTGGCGGCCCGGTGCGGCGGATGGATGCGCGATTCTGTTTGTCGGGCACGACGTTCCCTACCTGAGCGGTTATTTGACGGCGACGCGAGGCAAGCCGGTGCTGACGGTGGGAGATGCGCCGGATTTTCTGCGGCAGGGCGGGATCATCCAGTTTCTTTTGCAGGGGGATCACGTTCGCTTCTCGGTGAATCTGGTTGCGGCGAATCAGAATCGCCTGAAGCTGAGTTCTGAGCTGCTGAAGGTGGCGGTGAGCGTGGCGGGGCATCCGGCCGGGGGAGGCGTGAGATGAAGCTCAGCTCATCCTCAATCTCGACGCGGCTGATGTGGATGAACCTGATTGTCAGCGGAGTCGTGCTGGTCCTGGCGGTGCTGGCGTTCTTCTTCTACGATCTGGTGTCGTTCCGCGACAATCTGGTGCGGAGCCTTGAGACCTCGGCGCAGATTGTGGGGGCGAACAGCGTTTCGGCGGTGGTATTTAACGATCCGCAGAGCGCCACGACAACGCTGGAGGCGCTGCGCAACTCGCCGGACGTGGAAGCGGCGGTGCTGAGGAGCGACGGGACGAACTTTGCGGTGTACCGGCGGCCGGGAGTTCACGCGTTGCCGGCGGAGAAGGCGCTGCCGAAGGGAGCCAATGACGAGACGTGGGTAACGGGGCAGCGTGTTTTGCTGGCGCACCGGATCGTCTTCGATGGGAAGCCGATTGGAACTGTTTATATTGCGGCAAGGCTGCGAGAGACGAGCAAGAGGGCGCGGCAATATCTGGCGATTGCGGGCATCATCCTGCTGCTGTGCATGCTGGCTGGTTTTGCTATCAGCGCGACGGCGAGGAGGACGGTGGCGCAGCCGATTATCGCGCTGGCCGAGACGGCTCACCGGGTCTCGCGCGAGCGGGACTATGCGGTGCGAGCGGAACCGCCGCCGGATAACGATGAGATTGCAGTACTGGTGAACGCGTTCAACGAGATGCTGGTGCAGATCCAGGAGCGGGATTCGGCACTGAACCGTGCGCGAGACGAACTGGAGCAGCGGGTGGAGGAACGCACGGCGGCGCTGCAGGCGGCGAATCGGGAGCTGGAGGCATTTTCGTATACGGTGGCTCATGATCTGCGGGGGCCGCTGGATGCGGTGCAGGGGATGGTGTACATCCTGGAGAATCTGGAGAGCGAAGGAAAGCGCGGCGAGCGTCAGGAGATTCTGCAGAATCTGCGGCAGTCGA